>JBMZCY010000040.1:0-13615 GCA_049613825.1 Planktomarina sp. | reverse complement strand
ACGACGATGCGATCACCTTCGTTGGTCAGATCCGCAATGACGGTTTCACCGTCTTCATCCAGAATCTCGGTCCCCTCAGGCACCCGCAGGATGATGTCTTTGCCATCCTTCCCTGTTTTCTGCTGACCTTTGCCGTGGGCACCGTTCTTTGCGAAATAGTGACGCTGATATTTGAAATCGATCAAGGTGTTCAAACCCTTCACAACTTCTACAATCACATCACCCCCACGGCCCCCATCGCCGCCGTCAGGGCCGCCGAATTCAATGTATTTCTCACGCCGAAACGAGATACAACCCGCCCCGCCCGCACCGGACCGCACTTCTACTTTGGCAAGGTCTAGGAATTTCATTGTTTATCCTGTCGCGTCTGGCGAATGTTGGGACGGTCATCCCATAGATTAAGGGGTTACTTCAACCGTTTGGAGTAGGTCCACGTGTCCATCGTGTTATGCCGGGCCACGCAATAGGACTCGGCCTCACCAATATAGGCGAACCCTTGGTCGGTCAGCAGTTTGGCGGACCGTGGATTGTCTTGGAAGACTTCGGCAAAGATCGTTGTGTTGTCTTGCGGATTGGCGTCCAAGATGGCGGTTACAGCTTCGCGGGCAAACCCTTGCAGCCAGAACGTCGGGGCCAACCAGTATCCCAGTCGCGATTGGCCGCGGTCATACGCTTCCAACCCTAAAACGCCGATCACTTCGGGCAGGTCGATTTTGGTTCCATCAATCACCCACACATCTTCGATACGATCCAGCTTTTGCGCCTTCTCAATAAACGCCTCGGCCGCACCGGGTGGCAGCGGGTTTGGGATGGACCGTGTGGGGCCAGAAACACGAATATCATTGGCGTACAACCCGATCAGACCCGCATCCGACGTGCGTGCAGGACGCAAAGTCAGGCGTTCGGTTTCGAGTGTGATCTGCTGATCAACGGATTGGATCATGTTCATTGTCATGCTCCTAAGAAAAGGGCGTAAAAGACGGATACAACAGTCAGTATCGCCAAAGTGATGAATAAAACGCGTTCATAGCGCGTGCCTTGGATGGTTTTTGCGATGATTTCGCCTGCAATGGCCCACAGGGGCTGCAAAATTGTCTGGCACAATAACAACAATCCCGCGATCCACGCAGTCGCCACCAACGTCGATGTCCCCGCAGGGACAAAGGCGAAGCCGGTGGTGATCATAGCCCATGCTTTGGGATTCAACGGGTGCACAATCAAACCAGCGGCAAAGCCGGGGGCGGTTGCAACCGTTTGGTCTGTGTTCAAAGACATACCCGCCACACGCCAAGCCAGATAACAAATATAAGTCGCAGCCGCATATGTCATTGCAGTGTAAACCGCAGGGGCCGAGGTTGCCACTTCCATCAATCCAAAACCAAGCGGCCAGATGATGAACTGTTTGCCCAAGATCACACCCAGCATGAACGGCAGGATGCGCCGCACACCAAATCGCGCAGACGTTGCAAGCAACGCCATATTTGCAGGACCGGGGGTGCCGACCTGTGATGCAGCGAACAGCATGAAAGGGATCACCGGGAACATTGCCCCTACCCTGTGGATTTCAAAGTGTGTGACATGGAATGCCTTCAGGAACGAAAAAGGGACCGGCTGTGTAAGCCGATCCCTTGAATGGAAACCTTATGAAAGGTTCGGCTTATTCAGCAGCTTCTGCCACTGGAAGAACGGAAATAAACTTGCGGCCTTTCAGACCGGTATGGAATTTCACGTTGCCTTCGATTTTCGCGAAGATTGTGTGGTCTTTGCCCATGCCTACGCCTGTGCCTGGCCAGAACTTTGTACCACGCTGACGTACGATGATGTTGCCCGGGATCGTTTCCTGACCACCGTACAATTTCACACCCAAGCGACGACCTGCTGAGTCGCGACCGTTACGGGATGAACCGCCTGCTTTTTTATGTGCCATTCTGGTCTCTCCTTATTTCGCTGCTGCGAATTCGGCTGCTTGCGCAATCCAGTTATCACGATCAATGCGGCCTTTGAACGACAGTTTGTCGTCCATATAAACCACATCGGATGGGCCCCATGCTGCGATTTGGTCAAAGTGGAATACGCCTTGTTCGTGCAAGACACCTTCCAGTTTTGGACCAACGCCAGAGATCTTTTTCAGATCGTCTGCACCACCGGCGCGGGCTTCGGTCAGCAGGTTTGCTGGGCGTGTGCCTTCTGCTTCGGCGGCGGCTGGTGCGGATGCAGCAGCAGCTTTCTTAGGGGCAGCTTTCTTGGCTGCTGGTTTTTTCGCTGTCACGGATTGTGCAGCGGCCAAGCCTGCTGCGAACCCTGCAACGGAACCAGCACCGATGGCTGCTTTAACGCCAGATTTGTCTGCGCCGGATTCCATGATGTCACCGATACGGATCAACGTCAGTTTTTGACGGTGGCCTTTGGTGCGCTTGGATCCGTGCTTACGACGGCGTTTTACAAAGTTGATTGTCTTTTCGCCTTTGATCTGGTCGACGACTTCGGCTTGAACCGCAGCACCGTCTACCAAAGGTGCGCCCACAGTGGAGCCTACCATCAGAACTTCGTTGAATTGAACTGTTTCGCCAGCGTCAGCCGCCAGCAATTCGACGCGAAGCATGTCGCCGGACTGTACCCGGTACTGCTTGCCGCCTGTTTTCATTACCGCAAACATTGCGATTTCCTTACCATTTCCGCGTCAGTTGGTCCCTGTAGTGTTGCAACAGGCGTTTTGTACCTAAGACAGCGCGTCCCCGATGGGACCGATGTTTCAATAAAAAATCGGGACGTACTTCGCCCCGAATGTCGCGCTTATGCGGGTCACACGTGTCAGAGTCAACAGGCGGTATTACAGGTCCTAGCCCCTATAAATCTTGGCTGGGATGCAGTTCCGCCATCCGTATCGCCATCTGTTCATACCGATCCGCCATGATTGTGTACTGGATCGCATTCATCAGTTCATACACCCGCTGCATTTGCGGCGTCGATAGCGCCGCCAGATACGCCTGCATGTCAGCATCACTGAACCCTTGATAGGTATAGGCCGCATTCGGAATGGTATTTTCCTGAATAGATGCTTTGGTGTCTGCATCATCTTGGGACAAGATTGCGCGCAAGTCTTGCTCGCTCAGCCCGTCAGGTACCAGACCTGCGGCTTGGGCTGTCAGGATAAAACGCACCTGCACTTCGCGGTACGCAGCGATAGAGTGGTCGATTGACCCGACCGCCTCGCCCATTTCGATAAACAATTGCGGTTGTTCGCTGCCTTGTTCCATCAGACCCACGGCCAATTCCATGCCTTTTTCGTTTTTCATGGCATCGTCTGCAAAATGGCTTTCGTTTTCCGCTTCCACCAAGCGCTGGCCCAATTCAGACGCATAGAATGCAGCTGCATGATCCAGATCGGCCTCATCCAATGTCGTTTCCAGAATATCCAGACCATCTTCCAACAGTTGATCCGGTTCAAACAAATCATCGGCCAACAATGTCCACGACAGACCAAAATCGTCAGAATCCAAGCCCAACATCGCAGGCGCATTGCGGGCATTCACACGCAGGCTTTTCAACGCTTCATCGAACCCCGTGATTTCCATGAACGCTTTGATTTTTTCACGATCCGCTTCCGCTGCAACAGGTTGGACCAGAACAGCCAGCGCCAAGGTTGCCGCAGCGATACGTTTGAAAAATGCCATGTGTTTCCTCCAGTTCCTTCCATTGTAAGCGTGATACGACAATCTACAACGCACAAATCGCCCTTGATCCCTAAACTAAAGGTGAGTATGCGGACGGCGGATCATGGAGCGGTGCTAGAGTGGTCGAATAGGACGGTTTCGAAAACCGTTGTGCCTGAGAGGGCACCCGGGGTTCGAATCCCCGTCGCTCCTCCATATCTCCTTCTGAATGACAGCCCTACCCCAACAGCGCGTTCAAGAAGATGCGTGGCAGTTTCAGGAAACTGGGCTTGAACTGGAACTTGATCAACAACGGTCCCAGTTTGTGCTGCTTTTTGTTGGTAATGAAAAACGGAGGGCGTGGCAGCAGGGTCAACTGACCCGATAACAGCCCGCGTGGAAACGGACGCCACGGCGCCCGCACAATCACTTTTTCGGTCTTTTCCATCATGAAGGAATTATGGACAGTGCCGATCCCAGACCCGACATCATCCAACGTGTGACCGGGGTATGCACCCCACGGGCAAGCGGTGATTAGAAACCCAAGACCGGTCCATGTGTTCACAGCGATGGTGCCGTATTTCAAATCCCCCAGAATTTCATCAAAACGCTGTTTGCCGATCTGTTGAATGGTCTTTGGGTGGATCACGATGTTCGCGCCCAATGTCCCCCACAGTTCGGAATTGGAATATTCAATCGCTGCAATTAAAAAGGCCTCGGCGGTTGGGGCCTCCAGCTTTTTCACTCCGAATGCAGGGCCGAAAACTTCCGTGGATTGGTTCGCACTACGGTCTGGCATTTCACCGATGACCATTGCAGGCGTGGCGGATCCGCGGCTTACCCTGTCCACGTCACCACCATGATACGCATAATCCGCCATCCGCTTATCAGACCCCGGATACCAAGTTGGACGCGTGGACGTAGCAATCACAGACTTCAGCTTATCCATCAGTGCATCGCCCTGCGCCCAGTCCTTAGGCATCACCAATGTCTGCATCGCCACGCAGTTATGGCCCGAATTGTGCAGCTTCATCGTCGCGATGTTCTCAGCCTGAAACTGGATGTCTGCTGCAGACCAAGGTCCCGGCACGATGATGGCAGGACTGATAGCACCCAACTCGGACGTAAATCGCTTGGTATTCTTTGGCGTACCAGCTTTCTTATTTGCAGCGCCCTCTGCGCCCGTCCCCCACACGATCGCGTCATGGGTCGCATCGGACCCAGTGATGTGCAGTTCTTCAACGATGGGGTGGTCACACAGGTACGCCCCACCCTTGGCATCGCCTTTGACGATCCGCAGGAATCCGCTATCAATGAACGGCTTCATCGCGATCTTGTAGAAATCTGTCAGATAATCGTTGATCGGGTTCATCTTTAGAATGACCACCTGATCTTCCAGCAGCAGTTTTTGCAGCACATCCAACGGCGTAATCGCAGCGATGTTCCCTGCACCTAAAACCAAGGCCACTTTGCCCACGCGGTCGGCCACGGGCACATCATAGGCCATTGCCGTGTGGGCCTTCAAGTTATCGCGGGTAATGCCGTCTTGCATCCAAACTTCGGCAGTGACGCCAGACAGGATCAACCGATCCCAAATCGAATGGGGCAGCACCTTCACAGCCAGCTGACCGTTCGGCAAGTCCCGCTTGGGTAAATGGTCAATGAACGTCTTCCCGTCCATCTGGCTAAGCGTCGACATAAAGGCATCCACCGCGGACAGCGTCGCATACGGCCCCGTTAACCATTCCTCACCCGACACAGGCGCCCCAACAGTCAGCCCCTTCTTGCGCGCCGACATATGTGCCCAGTCTTCCGCAACTTTCATAATCCCGTCACGCATTTCTGACAGCAGGGCGACGCGATCCATAGGAGTCAGTTTGACCCAATCGTCCTTCGCAGCGTTCAGGTCGGCAAGGGCCACGTCGTATTCTGCAAACAATGCATCTTGGTCGTCAAAATTCAGTTGTGCGCCATCCATGTCGGGAACCTTTGGATTCATCTGTGTGCGGGTTTCGCCATCTGGCTGGCAGTTGAACATATAATTCAGGGCAGTTGTTCAGATTATTTCGCTGACGCAGCGTCCGGCAGATGTCTGCACGGTGTATGTACAGGCTGTGTACACATCGTGACATGGGACTTCAGCCCCCTAGACCTGCTGATGTACTTCGATAATGTTACCCTCTGGATCCATAAAAAATACCTGATGCCATTGCTGCGCAAAGGTCGTGCCATAGTCGGAATAGGGAATGTTATTTGCGGTCAACTTTGCCAGAAACCCTGCAAGATCATCAGTACGAAACGCAATGTGGCCACGTTCCAACGGGTTGATCGTCTGACCGTTATTGAACGCCAAGGTCAGTTCCCGCCCCGCCAGATGCATCTGCATCCCGCCATCCGTTGCGAACTTGATCGGACCATCATAACCCTTGTCACCGTCAGCTTTGGTACGGGGAAATTGAGTAGGATCGATGTCGTCTAATCCCAGCACGTTCGTATAAAAATCATGCATCCCGTCAACGTCATCAGAGACGAAATTAATGTGGTGAAATTCCAGTTTCATATCGTCCCCAGTCGGTTTGGTGCGGACCTAAACCCGCACCAGAGTTTAGGTAATTACAGACCCCACTTAGCGCGTGTTGCCTCAAAGAACCCTTTGGCTTGCTTCAAACGGACCCAGCTGTTCACGTAGTTGATCCAGACTTGATCGCCCTGTGGCAACAGCATCGCGATTGGTGTCGGGGCGCGTGCTTCTGCATTGTTCACAGCAACAACGCCGAATTTTTCAACCAAGGTTGACCCTTCGATGTTCGATGTGATGAACACGTCTGCGCGGCCTGCCAGAACTTCTTGAAAGCCACGTGCAGGGGCCTCAACCACTTTGATTTCAGCGTTTGGATACCATTCACGGACCAATGCCTCAAACGATGTGCCCAATGTGGTTGCAACGGTGACGCCTGCTTGGTTGATGGAATCATGACCATCGAATTTGTCAGCGTTGGCCGGCATTGTGAACGGCAACATTTCTACTGAGATATAGCTTTCGGAATACCCAGCGGCCTTCATACGTGAAGGGGAAACCGACGCAGACCCAGTCATGTGATACTGACCTGCAACCACACCGTTCACCAGTGTTTTCCAGTCGGTCGGAACAAATTCCAGTTCAACATCAAGATCTTTCGCCAGTTCGGTCATGATGTCGATATCAAAACCTTGGTAGCTGTTTGTGGCGGGGTCCCGCACGGACATGGGGTTCCAATCGCCTGTTGTGCCAACTTTCAGCACACCATTGGACAGAATGTCGTTCAGTGCAGATTGGGCAGACGCAGTACCGGCAAGGGCAAGACCGACAGCTGCAATTGCCGCTGCTTTGATCAGGGTTTTCATCGTATTCTCCAGTTTCGTCGAGTAAAAGTGTGAACTCAGATTGACCATATAGTTCCATTTCCAAGGTTTACAGGTAAAGTCCGATTAAATTTGCACCCTCACTATAAAATGATTGGGACCACGCATGGCGGATACGGCAGTCGAGATGATCGACGTCAATAAATGGTACGGCAATTTCCACGTGCTAAAAGACATAAACCTGACCGTCGAGATCGGCGAGCGGGTCGTGATTTGCGGGCCTTCGGGATCGGGAAAATCCACCGTTGTGCGCTGCATCAACCGGTTAGAGGAACACCAGCAGGGTCAGATCATATTCAATGGTCGCGAGTTGACGAATGATGATAAATCCACTGCATCCATCCAAGGCGACATCGGCATGGTGTTCCAGCAGTTCAATCTGTTCCCGCACCTGTCGGTCATGGACAATCTGATCTTGGGCCCGATGAAGTCCCTCGGCCTGTCGCGCAAGGATGCCGTGGAACGTGCGAACCATTACCTGAACCGTGTGCGTATTCCGGAACAAGCAGACAAGCGCCCTACTCAGTTGTCTGGCGGTCAACAACAAAGGGTCGCCATTGCGCGGTCGCTGTGTATGGAACCGAAGGTGCTGCTGTTCGATGAACCCACATCAGCGTTGGACCCTGAAATGATTTCCGAAGTCCTGGACGTGATGGTTGAATTGGCCGAAGACGGAATGACCATGGTTGTCGTCACCCACGAAATGGGCTTCGCCCGTAAGGTCGCCGACAAAATGGTGTTCATGGATGAGGGTGAGATTGTTGAACAATCCAATGCACAGTCCTTCTTTGACAGTCCACAGACAGACCGCTGCAAGCAGTTCCTGTCCCAAATTCTGAAACACTAAGGGGACCCTCCATGAAAAAGTGGTTCTTACTGATCCCGATGCTTTTGATCGCGGGCTGTTCCAATTCCGGCAACTGGGGATGGTATGTCATTGATCCAACTACGAAAAACGGTTGGACAAACATCAAATTCCTGCTGTCAGGTATGGGGGATACGATCCTGATTTCGGTCACAGCTGCCGTGATTTCTATCGTCCTCGGCCTGATCGTCGCCCTTCCCGGTCAATCGTCAAAACGTGGTTGGCGCATCGTAAACCGTGTGTATGTCGAATTTATCCGCGCCATTCCGTTGCTGCCGATGCTGTTCTGGGTGTTCTATGGTTTGCCGATTATCTTCCGGTCCATGGGCCTGAATATCCCGATTGATCCCTTCTGGGGGGCGATTATTACACTGGCGATTTCCGACAGTGCGTTCACAGCAGAAATCTATCGGTCTGGCATTCAATCCATTGCCAAAGGCCAATCTGAGGCGGCGCAAACGGTGGGTCTGAACTATTTCCAAACCATGCGTTACGTTATCCTGCCCCAGGCAATCCGCCGCATTCTGCCGCCGCTGGCGAACCAGTTCATCTACATCGTAAAGATGTCTGCATTTGCATCTGTCATCGGCATGCAAGAGTTAACCCGCCGCGCCAATGAACTTGTCGTGACCGAGTATCGCCCACTAGAACTCTACACCCTACTTATTGTCGAATACCTTGTTTTGGTCCTGATCATCAGCGCCGGCGTACGATGGTTGGAACGCAAAATGGGCTCGGACGAGCGTATATAAGTATATAATTAGAGGAGGTCCAAATGGACTGGAAAGCATTCATGGCCGAAGTTGAAGGCAACATCGGCGTGTTAACCAAAGAAATCCCTGCCACCGCAAAGGGGTTTGGCCAGATGGGCCAAGCCGCCAAAAAAAGCGGAGTCATGGACGAGAAGACAAAGGAATTCATCGCCCTTGGCATTGCCGTATCGACCAAGTGCGACAGCTGCATCGGGTTCCACACCCGCAGCCTTGCCCGTCTTGGTGCGACCCGTGATGAAGTGACCGAAGCTTTGGCCATGGCGACCTATATGGGCGGAGGTCCGTCTTATGCGTACAGCGCCAAAGCGTTGGAAGCCTTCGATCAATTTGCGCAAAACTGATCGGGAATTGTACGGTTTCAGCGTGTGAACGAAATCGTACAATTTGCATGTACAAAGTGTACAGTTTCAAAGGCGGCGTCAAAACTGCCTCTGAAATGTGAATTTGGTACGCATAAATCGTACGATTTTCTGTTTGGAGTTATGCGGCCTTTCGCAGCCCACCAATTTCCTGTTTTGCGACCCGTGCGGCAATCACCAACGCGATGATCCAACCGGTTGAGACTGCCAAACCAATGCCCAACCAGACGCCCCACACGTCCATGTCAAAGACGCTGATCAGCAACCAGACAAAAAACGCCACGCCGAAGCCCTGACGGTAGATCGAAATCCACAAGGTCCAGATTGGCCGCTTCAACGCTTGCAGGAACGAGTTGATGGAGAACAGCATCATATAAATAATGAACAGAAAACTGTCGACGCGCAGATAGCTTTGACCGACGCGGATAACCTCTGCATCATCAGTGAACAGCGACATCGCAAAGGCCCCACCGAACCACAGGATCGGGGCCGCAAAGATCGTCATGGCAAGGCCCAGTTTCCAGCAGAACCACAGCGCGTCCCGCACACGGGCATGGTCCCCCGCCCCGAAATTCTGTGCTGCAATCGGCAGCAACGCCCCTGTCATGCCCAACACAGGCAGCAGCAGGATCTGTTCAATCCGCAGCGCAATCCCGTAGGCCGCAATCGCTTCGCCGCCAAAGCCCTTAAGCGCGTATTGCACGACGAAACCGGACACAAACATGACCATCATGGCGCTGGTTGTGGGGATCATCTGGGCGAAGATTTCACTGTATGTTTTGCCGTCTGGGCGTAACTCGCTGACATGTGCATCGTGCAAGATACGCAGCTTGGACACGGCCCGCAGAACATACAGCATCACGCCCGTCTGGGACACCACGGTCGCCAGTGCGATCCCGTTGAACCCGAACCCCGGCACAACATTCGGGATGCCATAGATGAACAGCGGGTTCAGACCGATGTTCGCCAGAAACGCGACCATCATCGCACGTTGCAACGTCACACTGTCCCCATGCGCCTGCAAAATCCCGTTGGCCGTGTAAGTGATCAGGAACCCTGGCAGTGCAGCCAGCAACCAATAGAAATACCCGTTCGCCGCATCGCGGTACGCACCAACCTCGGATACCAAAGCGATCAACATCGGGCCGAAGATTGCACCCAGAACAATCAGCGCAACGGTCGCCAGAATACCAAACGACATGCCTTGCATCGCCACCCGACGACAAGTGGCGTCGTCTTTCTGGCCACGGGCATTGCCGACAAGTGCACTCATCGCCGATCCGGTGCCAAATCCGACAGCCATCATAATGAAGAACGCTTGGAACCCGATGGCCAAACCGGCCTGTGCATCGGTGGACAACTGCCCTGCAAAGTACACGTCGACGACATTGTACAGCGTGGTAAACAACATCCCCATCGCGGCGGGAATTGCCAAAGTCCGGAAATGGCCGGACATCGGGCCAATGGTCAGATCGTGATCGCGCATGATGAAGTCCGTAAGTTTGAATTATCGACCGTTACCGCAGTCACGCGGAAAGGTCAGCAATATTTCTCTGGGCCGTTCCATTGTGCCTGTGAATAGCGTTCACCGTGGGCCCAACCGATGGGCAGGATACGTTCGATTTCTGCTAACGTTTCTGCACCTAATTGAGTGTGTGTCGCTTGCAAGATTTCTTTGAAATGAGCCACCGACCGTGTCCCCGGAATAGCGATCACATGATCACCCTGCGCCAGAACCCACGCAACAGCCAGGCCTGCGGCGGACAGTCCCATATCAGCGGCCAGCATCTGAAACGGGACGATCGCTTTGATGTTCATATCATAGTTTGGCTGCATGAACCGTGGATTGTTCACAAGGAACGGTAAGTCCTGCACAGCGGCATGGCTTAACGGTCGATCCGTCAACAACGACCGACCAACGGGTGAAAACGCGACCATTGTAGTGCCCAGTTCTGCACAGGTCTGGATCAGACCCATTTCAGGCGACCGCGTGGACAGTGAATATTCGGATTGTACCGCGGCCACCGGACGCACTGCATGGGCACGACGTAGGCTGGTTGGGGAGATTTCAGAAAAGCCGAAGGATTTGATTTTGCCTGCTTTGATAAAGCTGGCGAGGGTTTCGGTGACTTCTTCAATCGGCACAGCAGGATCGCGGCGGTGGACGTAGTAGAGGTCTACGGCATCAACGCCGAGGCGTTGGAGGCTTGCATCCAGTTCCGCTTGTAGGTGTTGTTTCGAGTTATCAAAGATATTGCCCGCCCCGTTCGGGTTGCGGGTGATGGACCCTTTGGTGGCGATTTTAAAGTGGTCTTTGGCAGATGGATTGGCCTTTAGATACGTGCCTATCACAGTTTCAGACGTGCCCATCCCGTACACATTTGCCGTGTCGACATGGGTAATGCCCTCCTCCATCGCCATGTCCAAAATCGCATGACTGGCCGCCTGATCCGTAGGGCCATAGAAATTCGAGAATGACATAGCACCGATGCCAATCGGATGAACCGCAGCGCCGTTTTTGCCAAGGTTGCGCTTTTCCATATCCATCTTCCTTCAGACCATCGAACACGCGAACCTTCACAGCAGCATTCCGCTTTGTCCATGCCACAAAATTCAAACTTGTTCCATCTGGAACAATATGCTTGAATTACTCTAACCAAAGGATGTGCACCAATGCCCACCAAAGGCGATCAAAACCTGACTGATTTGTTCGACCTGATCGAATACCCTTTGACGTTTCGGATGACGTATCTTGTGAACTCGATCGTGTTCCCAGCACGGGCGGATATCAAACGCGATTTCGGATTGGTAAGGGCAGAATACATCCTGCTGCTGTGCCTGTTTCATTTCGACGATCTGACGGCCCAAGACGTCGCCACCATGTCCCGCCGCCCACGCAATACCATAAGCCGTGCCGTGCATAGGATGCTGGACGAAGGCTATCTGGAACGGTCGCCCCACCCTACGGATGGCAGGCAAGCAAGGCTGCGGATTACCGACGCGGGCCGCGCCATGCACAATGACATTTCCGCCTATCTGATCCGCCAGCAAGATCATGTGCTGGACGGATTGGATTCGGATGAACGCGCGACACTCAGTGCGCTGTTGAAAAAGGCGGCGCTGCATGCGGCCCGCCAAGATACTTAAGAAAGACAGACCCATGAAATCACGGACCAAAGCAGTTGTTATCGGTGGCGGCATCGCAGGGTGTTCGACCCTGTATCATCTGGTGCAAGAAGGTTGGACCGACGTGGTTCTGATCGAACGGGATGAATTGACGTCTGGGACCACATGGCATTCGGCAGCACAAGTCACGAATTTCGGCATGAACCAGACGATGGTCGGCCTGAAAACCCATTCTGTGAACCTGTACAAAAAGCTGCGCGATGATCCTGATTATCCGGTCGGGTATCATCATGGCGACGGCGGTATTCGGTTGGCGAATACCGAGGCACAGATGCAGGGGTATCGCCATTTCGCATCCATGGCGCGGGGCATGGGTGTCGAATTTGAGGTGATTGATGCCGAAGAATGCGCCCGTCGGCATCCGCTGATTTCGACCGACAATTTGGTTGGGGGTTTATGGGACGGTCAGGATGGCGACATTGATCCGGCACAGCTGTGTCAGGCGTTAGCATTTCATGCACGTAAGGCGGGGGCCGAAGTGTATCGGCACACCAATGTCACGGGCATGACGCAGCACAGCGATGACACGTGGACAGTTGAAACAGATAAGGGGTCGATTGATGCCGATGTGGTCATCAACGCCTGCGGATACCGCGTGAACGAAGTGGGTGCGATGATGGGCGTGCACCACCCAGTAGCCTCGATGGAGCATCAGTACTTCGTCACCGAAGACATCCCCGCGATTGTCGAGGCGGGCCACCGCATGCCCCTGCTGCGCTGCCCGATTTCGGACTATTATTCGCGTCAGGAAAAGAATGGTCTGCTGGTGGGGTTTTATGAGCAGGACTGCAAGACGTGGGGCATGGACGGAATTTCGCCATCGTTTGCCAATGACCTGTGCCCTGATGACTTAGACCGTGTGATGGACGTGCTCGAGGGCGCGTTTGAACGGATGCCTGCACTGGCCGAGGTCGGTATTAAGCGTATCGTGAACGGGCCAATTACCTACACTATCGACGGTGCGCCTTTGGTTGGTCCGATACCCGGCAAGCGCAATGCGTATTGCATCATCGGCCTACGGGCAGGTGTGGGTGAAGGTGGCGGGCATGGCTGGTTGTTGGCCCAGCAGATTGTCCACGGCGAAGCGCAGTATGACACGTGGTGTCTGGACCCGCGCCGCTTCACAGGACACACGAATGTTGAGTTGACGTCGCTGAAAGCGATTGAGGATTACCAGAACGAATTCCGCTTCCATTTCCCCCATGAACATCGACCTGCGGGACGGAATGCGAAGACGACTCCGCTGACGCCTGTTTTGGCGGCCGAAGGGGCTGAGTTTACCGTTGTGAACGGATGGGAGCGTGTGCATTACATCAAACCATCACCCGATTTCCATCCGTCCCTGTCGTTTGATTTTGACGAGGCGTTTGACGTGGT
>JBMZCY010000039.1:0-13656 GCA_049613825.1 Planktomarina sp. | reverse complement strand
ATAGGATGCGGTCGGGTTGGTCATCACGATAGGCTGGTTTGCTACCCACGCATTTGTGGGTATCGATACCCACAGCTTTCGAATGTTCTCTATTTGCTACCCGTTCAATATACGCCACTTACGGGCCAGCATTGAAGCGGACCCAGAAAAACAATTCAATGTTTCCAGAATGGTTTGAAAGGCATCAACAATGCTTAACAAAAACGAAGAGTTAGATCTTATTAAGACTATCGCGCCGACCATCGCCAATCGAATACATGCAAAGAACGACGAATTTGAAGCTACGGCGCAAAGCGAACTGGATGGAACTTGGACGGTCGCAGAACGCAATCGGTACTTGGCAGATAGTTTGCGCGTACCGCACCTACGTCCACTTCAAAGGTTAAATGCGCTTGGTCCACAGCTTTGGAAGGAACTCGACCCTTCAACACTCTCAGATCATTGGGGCTTTAGTTCGAAAGTGCCCTTGCGATAGTGAACCTGTACCTGCCCCACACTTCAAGGCATGTTTTGGGTATGTAAACATTAGTTTTATCGGGTTACTTGGCTATCCGCAATGGACATATTCCTGGAAGAAACGATCTTGAAGTTACCGCCGGTAGAGTGTCAGAATTTCCAACTCCACTAATTTTACCCGGTAGTGGAAAACACGTTTACGAATCGACCCCTTCAACAGCACTTGAAACTCTTCACAGCTTAGCTGGCGTTCACTCGGACACTGGAAGTGCAGGCTCCGAGGAAATAATTACTAGGGTAGGTTTCAGTCACGCAATAATCAGCACAGATCCAGATTAATCAGAATGAATTTATTGCAATCAGTTTTCAGTTGCTCGACTCTATGTGTCCGCCCACATCGCTATCCGTCAGTGGGCCGATAGGGGAGTGAGATTGGACATGCCAGAAGCATATCATATCCGCACACATAATACCTCTGATAATTCATTTTATCAGGGGTATCGCAAGCCAGTTTCGAAAGGTCGAGATAGGTAACATAACCCACATTATGTAACCTATCCGAGATGTCAAAATTATTGCTTTGAGCAATTCACATATCTAATGTTCAGATTGTATTAAAAAGTTAGGATGGGCGCGGTGCGTTTAGTTATGATTGCATTTACCGCTCTGATACTCTCGATATCAGCCTTAATATTTGCAGCAGCATTCACATATTTTAAAGCGCAAGAATTAGAAAAAGCTTCGGCACGACTTACTCTATATCGTAGCAACTTAATATCAGAGTTACGCCATTACGCTCATTTGCCCTTTCTTCTATCGTTGGACCCTATAGTTAAACAGACCCTTGGTGGTGCTGATCCAAGTTTATTAGACCATAGGCTGGCGCGTTTCGCACAGAGCGCAAGCATCGATGCAATATATTTGATGGATCACAGCGGCTTAACAATTTCTACATCAAATGCGCAAACGAATCTTAATTTCAAAGGGCAAAATTATGGATATCGCCCCTATTTCCTTCAAGCACAGGAAGGGCAGTTAGGAGAGTTTTACGGCATTGGTGCGACCACTGGAAAACCTGGGTATTTCTACGCGATTTCAGCCCGTGATCAGGCAACTAACGCGTCAGGCGTGATTGCGATCAAGATTGATTTATCGACCTTGCAACAGACTTGGCAGGCGTCAGGCGTGCAGATCGTATTGGCGAACGAAGATGGCGTCGCTTTGCTGGCTTCGACCCCCGAATGGCGGTACCGGACGCTGACTCCATTGACAGATAAACAACGCGACAGAATCGTGACCTCTCGCCAGTTTGCGGATGAACAGTTGCAGGCGTTCGAATGGGACATTGATGCTGAAGCGCAAACCGCAAGGGTGGACGGCGACCACATGCTGTACCTGCGCACCAGCGATCTGCCTAACAGTTGGTCATTGCATCTGTTCCTGCCCACGGATGCGGTTCTGACCCGCACTTGGCTGACCACCGCCGCCTTTCTGACCTTGATGATGCTTGGCTTTATCACTTATCAACAGCGCCGCGCCCGTGCGATGGTCGTGGCACTGAAACGGTCGGAACAGGAAGAAAGTTTGCTGCGCGCGTCCAATGACCGGCTGGCGGTTGAGGTTCAGGAGCGCCGAAATGCGCAACAATCCCTTCGAAAGACGCAGACAGAACTGGAACGGGCAGGGCGTTTGGCGGCGCTTGGGCAACTTGCATCATCGGTGACCCACGAACTGGGACAGCCGATCACAGCTATGCGCAATCAGTTAGCTGCGGCGGAAATGACGACCGGAGCGTCCCCCCTAACCGAAAGGATGGAAGGGCTTGTCGCACGGATGGAAGGTATCACACGGCAGTTGAAGTTCTTTTCCCGGAAAGGCCGCGACAGGTTTGAGGTGATTGATATTCGCGATGTGATGGATGATGCGCTTGGCCTATTGGAACCAACGATCACTGAAAGCGAGGCGAACGTTATGTTCAACCGTCCAAGCAACGCGATGATGGTCAAAGCCAACCGTCTGCGGATTGAGCAAGTCATGACCAATGTGATCCGTAATGCACTCGATGCGGTTGAAGAATCAGAGACGCGAGATGTGATAATTGAAATGGGTACACAGGATACGCGGATATGTTTCAGCGTGACGGACACGGGGCATGGTCTGGGCGGCAAAACTTTCGATGATCTGAATGAACCCTTCGCCACCACTCGTGAAAGCGGACGTGGAATGGGGTTGGGGCTGACCATTTCAGCAGGCATTGTATCTGATCATGCGGGTACGATCGCAGCAACCGATCAACCGCTTGGTGGTGCCGTGTTCCGAATTAATCTGCCACAGTATGAAAGGAACACCTGATATGATCCACCGTGTTCTGATCATCGATGATGATCGCCAGATTCGCACCTCCCTTGTCGATTTGGTCGAGGCTGCAGGCTGGACTGCCAAGGCGCTATCCCGAGCCAATGACGCCGACCGCTGGATCGCGCAGTTTCAGCCGGATGTGATCCTGTCGGATGTACGAATGCCCGATATGACGGGGCTTGATTTGTTGCACAGTTTGGTAGTCGCGCCGCCTGTGGTGCTGATCTCGGCCCATGGTGATATTCCCACGGCGGTCGAAGCGATGAACGGAGGCGCTTACAGTTTTGTGGAAAAGCCGTTCGACCCAAAACGCCTGCTTCTGATCCTGTCTCACGCCGCGCAGCAACATCATATGCAGGAAAGCAATCAGCGGCTGAAAGCACGGTTGCAGCAGCTGACAGGGCTGGATCGCGTGATCTTAGGTCAAACCTCCGGAATGGTGAAGCTGCGCGAGACGATTGCGATGATGGCGCAAACTTCGACTCCGATCCTGATCCACGGTGAAACGGGGACGGGCAAAAGTTTGGCGGCGCAGGCGCTGCACGATGCATCGGGTCGTTGTGATGGACCGTTTGTGGTGATTAATCTCGCGCAAATGAATGCTGCGCAATTGCCCCTGATCGCTCAAAGCGCCAGTGGTGGGACGTTACTTCTAGACGAAATCTGCACCTGTCCTGTTGATCTGCAACCGGCCCTGTTGCGCCTGATTGATGCTCAGGAAATTCTACCAAAAGACAGCGGTATGCCTGAAACGGTTGATCTGAAAATCATCTCCACCACCAACGCAGACACGACCAAAGCGGTGACACAAGGACGTCTGCGGCAGGATCTGCTGTTCCGGTTGGAAGGTTTCGTTATATCATTACCTACACTGAAGGCTCGTTTGGGTGACATTGGCCTGCTAATCCATCACTTTATTGACCGCGCGGCGACGATTCAAAAAATCACTGCACCCACGCTTACCGATGCAGATCACGCCTCGCTGATCGCCCACAATTGGCCCGGCAACCTGCGCGAATTGCGCAATGTGGCGGACCGTTTCGTGATGCTGTCCCAGCAAGGGCGCGGGACGATTGCTGCAGCGCTGTCTGGCGACGATAAAGGCAACAATCAGTACCAAGGTCTGCGCGAAGCAGTCGCCGCGTTTGAACGTCAGATGATCAGCAAAGCCATCCAAACCCATCACGGACGGATGGAGCATGTCGCCGAAACCTTGCGGATCGGTCGTCGGACCCTAAATGAAAAAATCGTCAAACTGGGCGTGGACAAAGACGCATTGCTGTAGGTCTGCGGAAATCCGCAGGGCAGGGCGGACAACCGCGCAATTTTCTTCATAGATTATCGGCTGATCTTTGGTGTTAACTACAATCACAAAGTCTGGGAGGACCCAATCATGTCAAAATACCTCAAAGGTGCCGCAGTCGCAGCCCTGTCCATTGCCTTCGCTGGCGAAGCGCTTGCCACCGAATGGAACGTATCCCTGTGGGGTAAACGCCGCGCATTCACCGAACACGTAGAAAAACTGGCTGAACTGGTCAGCGAAAAGACCGACGGTGAATTCACACTGAACATCAGCTACGGTGGTCTGTCCAAGAACCGTGAAAACCTCGATGGTATCTCCATCGGTGCGTTTGAAATGGCCCAATTCTGTGCAGGCTATCACCGCGATAAGAACCCGTCGATCACTGTTCTTGAATTGCCATTTTTGGGTGTGTCGTCGTTGGAGCAGGAAATCGAACTGTCCATGGCAGTGTACCAACACCCCGCAGCCGTTTCTGATTTGGGTCGTTGGAATGCGACATTGTTGATGCCGTCCCCGTTGCCACAGTACAACATTGTAGGTGTGGGTGATGCGCCGAGAACATTGGCTGATTTCGAAGGTCTGAGTGTGCGTGCAACTGGTGGCATCGGTGCCGCGATGAAGGCTGTCGGCGCTGTGCCAACATCCATGTCGGCGTCCGAAGTACGTCAGGCGATGGACAGCGGCGTAGTCAAAGCAGTTAGCTTTGCCCCCCACGCGCATATGTCGTTCGGCACGATCGAAAACGGCAAGTGGTGGACCACGAACCTGAACCCAGGCACCGTGAACTGCCCTGTTGTTGCAAACTCTGACGCGTTGGCGGATCTAAGTGAAGAACATCGCGCCGCGTTATTGGGATCTATCGACGAAGCACTGGATCACTATGTTGCCAATTATAATGGTGCGACCATGGAAGCATGGGGTCCGGCCTTGGAAGAACGCGGCATTCAGTCCGTAACTTTCGCAGATTCTGAAATCGAAGCGTTCAAAGCGGCGGCGGCTGCGCCTGCTGCTGCGGCATGGTTGGAACAGAACACGGCTGCGGGTCTTCCTGCGCAAGAACTGTACGACATGGTCACAGGAATGATCGCAGACGCGATGTAATCCGAACCAATCGCCCCCGTATCCATTCCGGATGCGGGGGCTTTTTCTTTTTTGAAGTGAGGTAACCATGGCCACGGCATCCCTTGTTCTGTCCGATGACAGCAGACTCAGCAAACTTGATCACCGCCTTTTGCGTTTGGAACGGGCCTTCGCGCTGATCAGCGGCTTGGCCGTGTTTTCTTTGATGATTTTGGCCGTGGTGTCCGTAACTGGCCGTAACGGATTCAACACACCGTTACCCGGTTATGTGGACTGGATCGAACAAGCGATGCCGCTGATTGCGTTCATGGGGGTGTCCTTTGTGATGCGTGAAGGGGCGCATATCCGAATGGACATTCTGGTCGGTAAATTGCGGGGCAGAGCGCTGTATTCGGTGGAACTGATAACGACCCTGTTCGTGCTTCTACTGATGGTCTTGCTGGTCTGGGGCAGTTGGGCGCATTTCGACCGCAGCTTTGATTTCAACGCCCCGATGTGGAGCCGCGATAGCTCGATGGATATTTCCCTTCCGCTGTGGCCCGCGAAACTGATGGCGCCTTTGGCGTTCGGCGTTCTTTGTCTGCGTCTGTGTTTGCAGGCATGGGGATACGTGAACGCAATCATCACCGGCCGCGCGATTGCCGTACCGTTGGTGCCGGACGCCGCAATGCAGGCCCGTATGGAAGCCGAGCAGTTGCAGGGGGACGTGTAACATGGAACCGATTGAAATTGGCCTATGGGTCACAGGCGGTATGTTGGTCATGGTCGTTCTTGGCATGCGTGTGGCTTTTGTTGCGGGCCTTGCCGGAATGATCGGACTGATTTGGATATTCTGGGCTAAGAAGGACTATGGGTTCGATGATTTTGGCTGGGCGTTGACCGTTGCGGCCAAGACTGCAGGGCAGGTGCCGCATTCGAAGGTATCAAGCCAAGCATTGTCGTTGATCCCTACGTTTATCCTGATTGGATACCTTGCGTATTACGCTGGCTTGACCAAAGCATTGTTCGAGGCTGCAAAGCGTTGGATTGCATGGGTCCCGGGTGGGCTTGCTGTATCCACAGTCTTCGCGACCGCTGGTTTTGCCGCTGTGTCCGGTGCATCAGTCGCCACATCAGCCGTCTTTGCTCGCATCGCAATTCCCGAGATGTTGAAGATCGGGTACAATAAGCAATTCGCTGCTGGCGTCGTCGCAGCGGGCGGAACGCTTGCGTCGCTGATCCCGCCATCTGCAATCCTCGTTATCTATGCGATTATAGTCGAACAGGACGTGGGCAAGCTGCTGTTGGCCGGCTTTATCCCCGGTGCGTTTTCTGCGTTGATCTATGGCCTGCTGATTGTGGGCCTTGCCCTGACGATCAAAGACTTCGGCCCACCCGTATCAGGCTTCACATGGCGTGAACGGTTCGCGTCCTTGCCCCCCGCTTTGCCCATCGTGTTTGTGGTCGTGACCATCATCTGTTTCGTCTACAATCCTTTCGGTGGCGACGCTTGGGGGACGCCAACCGAAGGCGGCGCGATCGGTGCGTTCGTCGTCTTCCTAATGGCGCTGTATCAAGGGATGCGCTGGTCCCAATTGAAGGATGCTTTGCTGGAAACCGCCAAGTTGACCGTCATGATCTTCACAATCATCTGGGGCGTTTTGATCTATGTTCGGTTCCTTGGATTTGCCGAACTGCCGGCTGCCTTTTCCGACTGGATCACATCACTGACCATGTCGCCGATGGTGATCCTTGTGTGCATCCTGCTGGCCTATGCCGTGCTGGGCATGTTCATGGATGCAATCGGAATGCTGCTGCTGACCCTGCCTGTCGTCTATCCTGCTGTCATGGCCCTGAATGGGGGCGAAGCAGTCAGTGCTGCGGACAGCACCTTCGGCATGTCCGGCCCCATGTGTGCGATCTGGTTTGGTATTTTGGTTGTGAAAATGGCCGAGTTTTGTCTGATTACACCGCCCATTGGCCTGAACTGTTTTGTGGTTGCGGGCGTGCGTGACGACCTGACTGTGCAAGACGTGTTCAAAGGCGTCACACCGTTCTTCATCGCGGACGCAATTACCATCGCACTGCTGGTGGCATTTCCAGCGATTGTGCTGTGGCTGCCAAGTTTGGCATAGACGGTCAGCCTTCGGTCACAGTTTGATCAAGCCCTGCGAACAAATTTACATAAGATTGATTGCGCGCCCAAAACCATATCTTAGGGGTACATTCTAAACTGGGTTGCGACAAATGCCCTATCTTGCTGGAAAGCAAGGAGAATATAGATGTCGCATACAGAGTTAGATTTACGTGAACGACGTGTAATTGAAGACATGTTGCATGCAAAGGTTCCGGTCAGCAAGATTGCTGCTAAAATTGGTCGCCACCGTTCGACGGTGTATCGTGAAATCAAACGAAACTATTTTACCGATCATGAGCTGCCGTATCTGACTGGATATTATGGTGTTAATGCACAGAATTTTGCCTCGGAACGACGCAGCCGGCAACGCAAACTGGTCAGACTTGATGGTTTGCGTAATTCAGTTATTGCTCAGCTCAAAGAAGGTTGGTCGCCAGAGCAAATTTCAGGTCGCCTCCGATTTGAAAATCACCCAATCACAGTCAGCCATGAAACGATTTATACCTATGTATACGGCCCCGAAGGCCAATCGCAAGAATTGGCACGCTACCTTCCGGATCGCAGAAAGAAGCGGCGGACGAGATATGCAAGACGCCCAAGGGATACGGTATTTCCGCCTGAACGTGCGATCCACCAACGACCAGACGAGGTGAAGGAAAGAAACATCTTTGGCGATTGGGAAGGTGATTTGATGATCTTTCGGCGCGAACACGGCAAAGCGAATGTTGCTTCATTGGTCGAACGAAAAACACGATATGCAGTTTTGTTTAAGAACAATGACCGCAGCACAAAGCACTTGATGGATCGGTTGATGACGGTGATGGAGCCCCTTCCCCAACCGGCCCGCAGGTCGATTACATTTGATCGTGGGTTTGAATTTTCTGGCTGGCGACGCCTGACCCGTGAGATTGGAACCGAAGCGTGGTTCTGTGATCCAAGCGCGCCGTGGCAAAAGGGTTCTGTAGAGAACTTTAATAAACGTGCGCGCCGTTATTTGCCCAGGGATACACCTGTGGCATCAATCTCTGATCGTTCAATGCAAAGGATATGTGACCGGCTGAACGCGACCCCACGCAAATGCCTTGGCTGGCGTACACCAACAGAAGCCTTTAGAGAAGAAATGGTGAAGCTAAGATAACGGCCGAGCGCAACCCGGTTAGAGCTTACACCGCACATCCATCACATCCGCATCCGCGGCCCGCACGGCTGACATCACCCTGTTCATCAAGTGGGTCTGCACATAGGTCGCGGCAAAACGCGTGGGTGCTTTCAGCGTCAATCGCGACCCCTCGCGTTTTACCTGTATCATATCTTTGAACCACGCGGCATAAAGTGCTACGTCTTCAGCATGAAGCGTCAGCAGCGCCACTGACCAAACTGAGCCGTCCATCGTTGGTGTTATATCAGGTGCTGTAAATGGCACGACGTTACTTTCTACAGGGGCTGGAGCAACCTCTAACCTTGCCACAAAGTCAGGCCCTACATGATCCCACATGGGTCGGGTGCTGCGTAGGACGGCAAATTGATCCAAACGATATTCTGCAATACGCCCGCGACATCCCTGCTTTAGGGTCACAAACCACCCCAAAGCACGGTACTGTGCCATTACTCGTTTTACGGTCCGTTCATCGCAGGCCCATAGTTTCGCAATCTCAGCCTGCGCCGTCACCAGCCGATCTATCCGCCAGTTATATCGCGCCGTCAGCAATGTAATCAGGCGTAGGATAAGTCTTTGTTCATGTTTGTTTCCAGCAAGGGCCTTGGCCCCCAAAGCCGTCAAAATATCGTATTTACGCGCAGACGCGGATGCACCAACAATGGGATTTGCGTACACGGGTGTACCTCCTGCTCTACCGCCCTTTGTCGTTTTGAATGCAAAGAGTCTGTTTCCGGTTTCAAACGCTGCCACAACGCTGATCCGATGATGTTCTTGATTTACGTCTGGTCTTTCGATTCTGTCAAGTACAGCATCTAAATCAAACCTAATCAAAAAGATATCTAAGGTATTATGGTATTGGGGGACAAGTTATACGTCCCTTATTGTATATCTTCTGTCCCCCTTTCCCAATATATGCCCCCTGCCCCTAGGTTGAACGATATCGGTTGGTTCCCGATTCACATAGGTTGCGATTCGGGTCAAATCGGCGGAGGAAACGTAAATTACGTAAAATTAGTATTTTGCGTTTTTCGCAAACGGACGTAAAAAGAATAATCATAAAAAAAGGCGTCCCCGAAGGGACAGAGGCATATGTTTACACACGAAGATCTACAGCAACTTCAAAACCAGTCCCTGAAAATGCAGGGGGTGATCCGGTCGCAAACCTATTCCCCTGAACAAAACAAAACCCTGCGCCGCTTTTCCAGTTGGGAAGTGGCCGAACTGATCCTGAAGGTGAACCAGTCCACGTTGCGCGGACGTCTGGCAGCCGACCCCACCCTGCCCCAGGGCGAGGTTGAGGAAGATGGCCGTCAGCGCTGGTATTCGCTGGAGGAAGTGAATGACCTGCGTCGTCGTTTGAAGATCAAAGGCCAGACCTTCCTGCCCCCTCGCCCCACAGGGAAACGCGCGATCCGTGCCGCGATTGCGAATTTTAAAGGTGGTGCTGGTAAATCTACAGTGGCCCTACACTTCGCGCACGCCGCAGCCCTCGACGGGTACCGCGTTCTGTGCGTTGACTTTGATCCGCAAGCGACATTGTCCCATTCCATGGGCTTGTCCGATGTGGCGGAGGAGTTCACTGTCTGGGGCGTCATGGCCCGCGACTTGATCCATGAAACTAACCGGATGAACAGCGCGACTGTTGGGGCTGAATCCGGCACCGCCCTGCCCGATCGCAAGTTGCCGTCGTCCGTCACTGGCATGGGATTGGAATCCTTGCGCGTGTCAGATTTCATCAAACCAACCAGCTGGCCTACCATCGACATTGTGCCATCGTGTGCAAATGCTGCCTTCGTCGAATTTGCGTCGGCCCAATATCGTCACATGAACCCCGAATGGTCGTTCTTTGCTGCGGTATCAAGGTTCTTGGATCAGTTGCCAAATGACGCCTATGATATGATCGTTTTCGACTGCCCCCCTGCGATTGGCTATCAATCCATGAACGCAGTCTTTGCGGCAGATGTCCTCTATATTCCGTCAGGCCCCGGCTATTGGGAATACGATTCAACTACGTCCTTCATCGGACAATTGGGTGAAGCACTCGAAGATTTGTCCCTGTTCAAAAACGCACCGACCGGTTCGGTAGGACTTCCGAAATCCTTCCTCGACATAAGGTTCCTGCTGACACGATTTGAACCGAACAACGATCTGCACACAGCCATGCAAGGCGCATTCGGCAAAGTCTTCGGCGACCGCCTGACCCAGAACCCGATCGAGATGACCCGCGCCGTTGAACAATCAGGCCGGTTCCTCAGCTCGATCTACGAAATCGATTACCGCGACATGACCCGGGAAACATGGCGGCGGGCGCGGGGGTCATTTGACACCGCCTATAGCGAATTCCGCGACAATCTGGTCGCCGCTTGGGACAACATGGGAGATACGCAATGAAAAAGAAACGTCGCGTCTTTGATATTGATTTCGAAGCAGAAACCCCGCCTGTCCCCGCAGGGACATCGCCTGAAAAAGACGATAATCGCCGTGGTCCTATGGCCGCGGCCATTTCAGAAAATGCAGGTGCGCTTGTGGCCCGTTCGGATGCCGAGGCAAAGATCAGGGCGGAAAACGATGCCCTGGCCCATGAACATGTGCGTCTGAAAAAACTTGGCCTGATTACAGATTTGATCCCACTGGATCAGATCAAGATCGGCAAGCTGAAGCGTGACCGTGTCGCGGCATCGGTTGAAGATGTATCAGATTTGGTCGCGTCAATCAGCGCACTGGGTCTGTCGAACCCGATCGTCGTCGAACAGGTTGATGACGGGTATGAGTTGATCCAGGGCTACCGTCGATGGTCTGCATTCAAACAGATCGCAACTAAAACAGGCAAGCCTGAATTCCAAAACATTCCGGCAACCTTGTTGCCTAAGGGCGAAACAATTCAGGCCCTCTACCGGCGCATGGTCGACGAAAACATGATCCGGCAAGACGTGTCATTTGGGGAAATGGCGTTGCTGGCGATTGAATACGGTAAGGATATGGAGATTGACCCCACAGACGCTGTGGGCATTCTATATGAATCCACCAGCCACCAGAAACGCGCCTATATCCGCAACTTTGTACAGTTGTTGGATGAACATGATTTGCCCCTTGCCCATCCGCAGGCTTTGCCGCGTTCGGTCGGTGTCGCGTTGTGTAAGATGTGCAATGACTCCCCCGGGGACGCCGGACGTTTGTATGGCTTACTTGTATTGCAATCACCGGATCGAACCGCAGTACAGGAAGTGAAATTTTTGCGGGATTTCCTTGCTGAGCGTGCGACAGAGATCCCCAAGAAACCGACACAGAAAAAGATGCTGTCCAAGACCACGTTACGGTTCAACCGTCCCGGTGGAGAAGTGCGGTGTCTTGCGTCGGATGGTCAATTGCAGGTGAAATTCAAACGTGATTTCGGTGCTATTGACCGGGATCGTTTGGAGCGTGCCATGCAGGCGTTCTTTGAAACGTTAGGAGACTAAACGGGCCATTGTTTATACCAAGGACAAAAAGTGTCCCCGCGGGGACATCGGGGTATTTATGATATATATCAAAGGGTTGTGAGGAGTTTGTTTTTATGAACCTGACATTAATATGATGTGACTGCGACTTGAGTCACAATCCCTCTAACCAGGCATAGATATCTGCAGCATTCACGGCTGCAGCATCCCCGCGCAAGCGAAATGCCATTTTGCTGCGGGCGCTTTCATCGCCGGTCAAATATTTTAATGTGGCTGAAGGGTCTTGCACATACGCAATAAATCCAGGCGCAGCCCATCTGAAATCCGCCGCAGTCAGGGCCGAAGAATAGCGGAACCCTTGCACCGATCCTGCCGTGCGCCCGGGCAGGGCGTACAGATTTGGCCCTGCTTTAGCAGCCCCACCCGCCAGCTTTTCGCCTGCGTCTGTGACAACCTGATGGCAGCCCGTACAGTAGCGTTTGAAGGCGGTTTGACCAGCCGCAGCATTGGGAACGTAATCCGCATACAATGCACGGGTAGGGGGCTGTGTGTCGGGCGCAAAAACGATCCAACCCACAACAGCAGCAAGGCAAATCGCAACGGCAGAGATAAAGATTTTGCTGTTCATGGAATTCGTTCCAACAAATGTAGACAACGCGACATTGGTTTAGCGTTATGATATTGAATTGATAAGCTTTTTATTCATGTTGTGCTCTCCGATTTTGCATTAATTTATGCTGCCTTTTTCGGGGTAAGATTCCAAGGGTGCCGGGGAGCGTTTGTTCTGAGAAATCATATTCGCCGAGCATGTATGACATCGGAGAATGGGCGGTGCGAGCGGCACCCCGCCGTTCAAAGGTCGGCAAGTTTAATAGCCGTTGTAACAGCATGGAACAGAAACCTACGCAACGTTCCAAGATTAACTTGGGCGTCAGATGTACGCGCACCATCGTTTCGACCTCGACTGCTAGCATGCCCTTGGCTTTACTGCTGGGCCATACCGCAACATCATTAAATCATGCTCAGCCATCGCACGACTGCTCAAAATCAGAAGACAGACAATCATGCGCGTCAGAGATCGCGCATAATCCTATGTCGCATTACGTATCTTTGTTGCGATAAAACTAAACTTTCTGCAGTTAAAATAGTTCAACTGAGTAAGATATCAGAACAAAAAGTTGTACATTTCTGTAGTATCTTCATCTTCATCTTCATCTTTTTGCTGGGGAAGTTTTTCATCCAACGGATCACCTATCATTAAATCTTCGAAGAAGGCTGCGGGTCCAAGTTTGGCGCTATTTTCAGCAATCAATGGTATGTTTTTTGCAGCGATAGGGGCATCATCTGGTACTGAAAGTCCTGGATCTTGGGAAATTACCTGTTCAATGCCATCGAATTTGATAACTCTCTCTTCACCGTCTTCATCGGTATAGAAAACGTAACCCTGTTCGCTAACTTCGCCATCTTCGCCTGCATATACCACGCTGATGTTCGTAGCGTAGGATTCTATGTCTGCAAGGTCTAGTACATCAAAGTCCGTACCATCCACGTCTTCGCCGCCAGAAATACCAGTAACACCAGCTTCGATACCGTCCACATTGCTACTAAAGTAATCACTGCCTATGCCGCCAGAGATGCTGTCATCGCCGCTACCCGCCCAGATCGTGTCATTGCCAGTGCCGCCGTTGATCGTGTCATTCCCAGGCTCTGCGTCCGCATCCGCGGTAAAGTCGAGCGTCATATCGCC
>JBMZCY010000038.1:0-14133 GCA_049613825.1 Planktomarina sp. | reverse complement strand
GTCAATCGCGCCACGCGGTCTTTTGTTATCTGAACCTTCGCTTCCGGCCAGAACGCAGTCACATCCAGACGGTTAGCCTTGCGGTTGGCTTTCAAATCAATACGTCCGATGATCTTGTGGCCCTCCAATACTGGGAACACGTAATAGCCATAGATGCGTTTGGGGGCAGGGACGAAAACTTCGATCCGGTAGTTGAACCCGAACAAACGTTCGGCTCGTTTTCGGTCGCGCAGGGCGGGGTCGAAAGGGGATAAAATGCGGATGCGGTTTGATTTCTTTACGGGCTGGGTGAGCTCGGCCAGTTTGTCTGTCAACGCAAAGGTGGGATGAACTGCGCCTTGTGCCGTCATCACATCGACAGGTGTAACTGTTCCATCAGCAACCCGCGCAATTAACCATTGTTTCGCTTCCAAAACAGGAATCAACTCCCAAAACGCGGCAATTTCAGCATGGGTTGCAAAACCCAAGCGCTGTAAGGCGCCACGACAGGCCCAATTCACGGTGTCTTCCCAATCGGGCAGTGCAGGCCTAGGATCGGGGGCCACGTTTTCACGCAGGTCATAGACCTTACGAAATGAGTCCCGACGCGTGACCATGATCCGTCCGCTGCGCCACAGATATTCCAACGCGGTCTTTGATGGATGCCAGTCCCACCAGCCGCCCGTGCCACGTTTTTCGTCCTTGCCCACATCACCTGAGCCTAAGGGGCCGTTCTTGGATATCTGGTCCAGTACCACATCCGCAGCCTCTAGATACCCGGCACGACGATCCTTGTTCCAACGGTCAATCAGGCGGTCTTTGTCGATGCGAAATTTGTGCTGCCAGTGGGGCAGGTGATCCATCGGCAGAATGCTGGCGTCGTGGGTAAAGGCTTCAAACGCAGACCGATCCACATCTACCAAGCGACGCAAATTATCAGAACGATACGCCGTCCGTCGCGCCCACAGGATCATATCATGGGCGCGGGCGGCGGTGTTGATGCTGTCCAGTTGCACAAATGCAAGGTCCATCAGGACCCCGTCCAAATCCGCGCCCTTGCCAGCCCCTGACGGGGCGTCACACAGCAGGTGATGGTTCAGAAAACAGGCGCGTGCCTGTGCGTTAGTCAGGGTCAGGTTATTTGTCGTCATATCCCAACGCTGCCAGATGGGATGCACATCCGGCAAGGGCAGCATAATCATCTTCGACGATATACACACTGAAATTTGTCATAAAGCCCGAGAAACGACCTTTGTCACGGAACGCTTCCGTAAATCCCATATCGCGCAAGTACGGCGCAAACGCGCGGGCCATGCCGCCGACCAGATACACACCGCCAAAGGGCAGGTGGACCAAGGACAGGTTGCCGCAGACAGTGCCTAACATGCTGACGAACAGATCAGCGGCCTCGACTGCGCGCATGTTCGATCCGTCTGCGACGCCGGCCATGATGTCGGTCGATGACAAGCGTTCCGTGCTGCCGACCACATGGGATCGCCACGCATAGACGTTTTCCAGTCCACGGCCTGACACCACGTCTTCGATGGCTGGAAATCCGTGGGCGGTTTCTACGAATTGGCACAAGGATAGTTGGTCTTCGTTGCGGATGGGTAGGTTGGCATGGCCAGCTTCGGATGGGGGCACGGATTTTCCTGCAAAGGTGGGTACGACCACAGCGGCATTAAATCCTGTGCCGACACCTACGACCAGACGTGTGGCATTTTCGGGTGCTTCGTTTCCTTGCACAACTTGGGTCAGGCTGTCAGGCCCAAGGCTTTCCAATGCGTGACCTTGGGCCTGTAGGTCATTGATGACTTCACCGTTCACGGCGCCTGCGGCAACGGCCAATTCAGCCTCATCAATCGACCAGTTGCGGTTGGTTAATGATCCCTTACCCGACCGCACGGGACCCGCAATGCAAGCGCAAACTTGGGCGTATGTATCTACTGAAGTTTCTTTGCGAAACCGTTTGATCACAGATTGCAGGCTTGGGAAGTCATCATTGCGGTATCGCATGATGGTCTGAACACGAACTAAGGTATTTTCAGCCACAGCGATCCGCGTATTGGTGCCGCCAACGTCGATCACCATGTTTAACGATTTGGTCATATTTATCCCACCAAAGCCTGTTTCAGCGCGTAGTATGATGCCTTGGGTGTGCGTTGCAAGTTCTTGAAGTCAATGTGTAACAAACCGAACTTTTTTCGTATTCCAAGGCCCATTTGTAATTATCCATCAGCGAGCATGTGAAATACCCCTTCACTGGCGCAGCTTTGGCCATACGTTGAAGTGTGAGTTTGCTGACTTCGGGGTGCCCAGTTAGGTCAAGGTTGACGGTGGTTTGGGACAATCCCATCAATTCAGAAACTGTTTTAAGCGTTGTAAAACACACTGAGCGCTTCGCAATTTTGATCTCAAAGCGTAGGATTTCGAACGTACGCAAACCACACGCATAATGGATGGGATCATCGTCCATGAAATCCCACAATCCATGGAAGACCTAAAAGCCCTGACTGGTCAAATCGTAGCAGAAGGTAAAACACCACGGTGCATCGGTCTAGAAAGTGGTGTGGCGACAGGTTGGCCAGTAACAGACTGATGCAGACATGATGCCGTGCACACAGCCACCAAGTGTTTACGATGCATTGGTCAAAAACGAAATTCCATTCAACCATCCACGTGTTGGTGGAATTCCTTCAACACCCAGAAGCATAGAAATCTAGATGGCGGCGGGTGGTTTCCTGACCCTACACAAAGATGTCGACACATCCAAGTTCGTGGACGACAGCGACCGCAAGATGAACGGCATCCATAATGGGCGGCGTGGCGATGCTCTGCGTTTGACCGCCGACCTTGTAAAGTACATTTGTTTGCCAACGGTCAATCGTTTCTTTATCGATAGGTCATGCCTCATTTAACCAAAGCCCTGCACAACCCGCTGAAAGAAAACCTGTCCAAGGGCAAATGCCAGACTGGAATATGGTTAACGTCTGCCAATGCTATGGTTGCGGAATTGGCGGGGACGATTGGCTTTGATTGGTGTCTGATTGATGCCGAACACGGGCCGAATGATTTGACTGCGATCCGTGGTCAGTTGCAGGCTTTGGCGATTTCAGGAACCCCGGCAGTAGTACGGGTGCCTGTAGGTGAAGACTGGGTTCTGAAACAAGTTCTCGACCTTGGGGCGCAGACTGTTTTGGTGCCTTTGGTTGATACCCCTGAGCAGGCGTTGACCGCTGCCCGTGCGTGTCGATATCCGTCAATGGGCAATCGCGGTATGGGGGCTGCCTTGGCCCGTGCGACGAATTTCAATCAGCGCACGGATTATGTGGCGACGGCTAATGAACAGGTTTGTTGCATCGTGCAAGCCGAAACTCAGCTGGCGATTGATAATCTGGATGCAATTGCAGCGACCGAAGGCGTCGATGCAGTGTTTATTGGGCCTGCGGATTTAAGTGCTGATATGGGGTATCCCGGTGATCCGGATCACCCGAAAGTGCGCGAAGTTATTGATGCTGCGATCAAATTGATCCGTGCAAATGGTAAGGCTGCCGGTATCGTGACGTTTAATGAAGCCCAAGTCGCTGAATACCGTGCGCAGGGCGTCGGGTTTCTGGGCGTTGGCGCGGATATGATTGCCCTGCGTGGGGCGTTGGAACAACTTAATAGGCTGTAAGCCGGGCCGAGGCCCGACCTACGAAATCATTTACCCCCGACGACGACGGCCAGCACCGCGGCGTGCGCCCGCTTCTGGGTCTTTGTTGAAGGCGATCCATGCACCGCCTGCTTCGTCGTTGTTGGTCAGGAAGTTGGCGGCGCGGATGGCCTCCATCTCTTTCCCTGCTTTTGGTTTTGTGGACCCAAGGTTGAACAGTTTGCAGATTGCTTCGTCGTCCATGCCTTCGGGCAGTACGATACCGGCTGCCGCGATTTTCTCTTTCGCTTCTGCCAGCTTTTTAGGACCTACAGGCAATGCGACAGGGTTCATAATCGCGGATGTCATACCCGCAGTCATCGCCATTGGGAGGAACGCATTGTTGATGCCGTGACGGTTTGGTAGACCAAAGGAAATGTTCGACGCACCACAGGTCGTATTCACACCCAGTTCTTCGCGCAGGCGACGGACCAAGGTAAACACTTGCAAACCAGCAGTGCCCATAGCACCGATTGGCATAACCAGCGGGTCAACCACGATGTCATGTGCAGGAATGCCAAAGTCAGCCGCGCGCTCCACAATCTTTTTCGCAACAGCAAAGCGCACGTCAGGGTCTTCGGAAATGCCTGTGTCATCGTTGGAAATCGCCACAACAGGCACGTTGTATTTCGCGACGAGTGGCAGAACCAGTTCCAAACGATCTTCTTCACCGGTGACAGAGTTTAGCAAAGGACGCCCTTCGGCAGCTGCCAGACCGTTTTCCAAAGCACCTGGAACGGATGAGTCGATGCACAAAGGAGAGTCAGTGACTTCCTGTACCTTCTGGATCAGCTCCTTCATCAATGTCGGCTCAACAAAGTTGTTGTCCGCATAGCGTGGATCTTCGGCCATTTTGTTCGAAAACACAGCGCCAGAGTTGATGTCCAGAACGCCAGCACCTGCAGCAACCTGTGCTAAAGCATCTGCCTGTACGCGGGAAAAGTCGCCACGTTCCAGTTCTTCGTTCAGGATTTTTCGGCCTGTTGGATTGATACGTTCACCGATAACGCAGAAGGGTTCATCGAAGCCCATCACAACGGTTTTTGTCTTTGATTCAATAATCGTACGCGTCATTGGCGTTGGGTCCTTAGATTAAGGGGGTGGCAAGCAATGCATCACAATCGTGCATTAGGGTTCTGTATTCTTCTGTAAATGGGTTGTTCACAAGGTAACCTGCAGTGTGTTCAGTATCCCAAGGTTTGTTGATGCCTGTGAAATGCACAATGGCGGGGTCTTTGCAGGATGGCGCATAGTAATCTTTGATGCGTTGCGGAATATATCGTCGCGTCATTTCCACATTGCCGCGTACACAGTTCCAGCCGGGCGGCAGCCAAGTGACTTTGTTGTGCAAAATATGTATCAGCCAATCATTATCCATAATGAAACGTTTGGACCCGGCTGCTTTGATATTGGTGAATTTTGCGCAAAGATCTTCGTCTGCTTTAAGTGCGGGGCAATCAATAACTAACACACCGGAATTTAAGTATCGTTCTGGGTCATCAAATCCAACTCGCGCTGCCTGAATTGCAAGATCTTTCTGCACGCTTTCTTGCTTTTTTTTGATATCGCCGCGTCCGTTTTTGACATAGTATTTCATTGCCAGATGAGCTGTATTTACAACTGCCCCAACAGGGTTGGGCCCTAGGTCAAAATCCCAAAGGGTGCATATATTTTTGCGCACCATAACGTCACTGTCCAAATACACGACGCGTTGATTAAAGAAATTCGGGATCAGCAATCTTAGGTAAGCTGCTTTCGTAATGTGCTTCATCCGTTGTTGCCCACCGTCCAGTTTGCTTGGATGAACCGCATGATGTGTAAATGTAGCGCCTTTGAATTGTGAAACGATATGATTCAACGGCGCTGCATCTTCTTCTTCCACACCAATGGACAATAAATATATCTGTATTGGCCCGCGAGCATTTTTCAAAATTGAATAGGTCGTGTAGCAGCACGGGCGCAAGTTTCTTGCGTCCGTGCCTAGCACCACAGTATGGGGATGTGCTGCCACGACCATTACCTTAGGCCTGTGATACGGGCGCTGTGGACGTGCCACCATTGGCAATATTCCATTTTGCATTGGTCTTGATTCCGCCCAGCGGGAAGAAATGCACATGGGTGATGTTGAAATCCGGGTTGGCTGCTTTGTGGGCTGCCAGTTCGGTCAAGAATTCATCAGGTTCAAACGGCAGCAGAAGTTTGGGAAGGTCTTTGGCACGCTTTTGCAGCACTTTCAAAGACGCACCCACACCACAGGCGATCGAGAATTTGATGAGGGTTTGCAGCTTGGCCGGACCCGCGACACCGATGTGGATTGGAATGTCGATGTCCATTTCTTTCAGGCTGTCGGCCCATTCGATGACAGGACCCGCTTCAAAACAGAATTGCGTGGCCAATGCCATATCAGCGTCCGAGGATTCTGAGAATGTTTGCTTCCAACGCAGAGCATTGGTGACGTTGGTCATAGACCCGTCTGCGTCAATGTCTTTGTTGCCTTCTGGGTGGCCGGCCACGTGTAAGCGTTTAAAGCCTGCGTCGCCGAATGCGTCCGTTTGCAGCAACTGCATGGAATCCTGATAATCACCGTGCGGGTTGGTCACGCCGCCTGCCAAAAGCAAGGCTTGGTCAACGCCAGCTTCGCCTTGGTACATTTTGATCCATTCGCGCAGCGTTGCTTCGTCTTTGATGATCCGCGCAGGGAAGTGCGGCATGACGGGGAAGCCTTCGGCGGCGATGCGTTTGGCCGTGTCGACCATTTCCGCAATCGGCGTACCTTCGATGTGGGCGATGTAGACCCGTGTGCCTGCTGGCAGCAGTTCACGGAAATTTTCGACCTTTGCCGCCGTGCGGGGCATAACCTCGATGGAGTAATCTTTCAGAAATGCTTCGACCTGAGGGTTCACCTCAACCGGTGCTTCTTCCTTGCTTCCAAAATTAAAAAGGGCCATCGGCCTCTCCTTTAAGAAAATGGGGCTTATTTCGCCCAGCCGTCGTTGGCGATCAGGTCTTTGATCCGATCAAGGTCATATTCAGCATCTAAGCGTGCGGATTCGGATTGTGCGATGTCCGCTGCGTCACCATCCATCGCAACAGGGTCGGCCTTACGCCAGTCAGCCAGATAGTCGTCCGTGGACGCCGCACCGGATTTCATTGCGGCGCGGTCGATGGCTTGTTCAAACCGTTCGGGCAATTGCACTTTGGCGGCTTTGCGGCCTTTGCCGACGATGACTTGGGCTGGCATGTCGCGCCAGTAGACTATTGTGACGTCCGGCATTTGATTCCCCGTTAAATTCTTGGTCCGTTCTATGCGCGGCGTGGCAAAGACCTAGGTCGGTTTTCGACTTCACACCTGACACACGCGACAATGGGATGTGCGTATTTCAATACTGGCGATTGCAACAGCATCGTTTCGCGCATAGTCTTTATGTAACTTGATATTGAAGGGCGTTTGTCGATGCCGCGTAGGGCGAAAAAGGCAAGCGCGTTTCCCAAAACGGTCGAAACGCGCACAAGCCGCGCCCCTGACCCGAACGCGCTGTATGCGGCGTTGGATTTAGGGACGAATTCGTGCCGCATGTTGATTGCGCAGCCCAAGGGCAGCAGCTTTCATGTGGTGGACAGCTTCTCCAAAACCGTGCAACTGGGCGCGGGGCTGGAACAGTCTGGCAAACTCAGCCGGGCATCCATGCAACGCACGTTGCAGGCGCTGAAGGTGTGTAAGCAGAAATTGAACCGTTTGAAGGTCAAACGCATGCGTCTGGTCGCGACTGAGGCATGTCGCCGTGCACGGAACGGATCGTCATTTCTGGGGCAGGTGGCCAAGGACACCGGCCTGCGGATGGAAATTATTCCCGCAGAAGAAGAAGCACGCTTGGCCGTGATTTCCTGTGCGCCGCTGGTGAGTACAAAAACAGACCAATTGTTGGTCGTGGACATCGGCGGTGGATCGACTGAGTTGGTTTGGATCGATCTGTCTGATGTACCACCAATGGAACGTCCCGCTGCGATCATGGGAATGCAGCAAGGCTTTGGCCGTAGTGCAAAGATTCCGGGGTCGGCAAAGGTTGTGGACTGGATTTCCGTGCCTTTGGGTGTGGCGACGTTAAGGGATCAATTCGAGGACGTAGATGATGATGCAGGACGCTTCGCCCTGATGTCATTGGCTTTTGAAGATCATTTAGAGAAATTCCTGCCCTACGATTGGGACCATAACAAACATAACTTCCAGATCGTCGGGACCAGCGGGACAGTGACCACAGTGGCTGCCAGTTTCCTTGGCCTAAAACGCTATGACCGCACCAAGGTCGATGGTTTGTCGATGACCTCGGATCAAATTGCAGGCGTGATCGAAGAATACATCGCTCTTGGCCCTTTGGGTCGTAGGTCTGATCCCCGTATCGGGCGGGACCGTCAGGCGTTAATTATGTCAGGATCCGCAATCTTGCAGGCCTTGATCCGAACATGGCCCACCGACCGCTTGTCGGTTGCAGATCGCGGTTTGCGCGAAGGGCTGTTATACGCACAAATGAACGCCGATGGCGTGTTAGAACCAGAAGGGGCATAACGATGCCACGCGAAGGAAAATCCAGCGGTCGCGGTGCTCGTGACCTGACTGTACGGGTGAAATCAGCACGCGGGCGCAAGATGTCGTCGACGCTGTGGCTACAACGGCAGTTGAATGATCCGTATGTGAAACGTGCACAGGCCGATGGTCTGCGGGGACGTGCGGCGTATAAAATTCAAGAACTGGATGACAAATATCGCTTCCTTGTGCCCGGTGCGCGAGTGGTGGACCTTGGCTGTGCGCCCGGTGGTTGGTTGCAGATCGCCGTGCCGCGCATCAACGCGCTGGGCGAACGTCCGGGGAAGAAGGTTGGCACCCTGTTGGGGATCGATCTGCAAGAAGTTGAGCCCATTCCGGGTGCGGAAATCCATGTCCTCGACTTTCTGGATGAAGGCGCGGACGAACAGGTCAAGACTTGGCTGGGTGGCGGTGCGGATGTTGTAATGTCCGATATGGCGGCAGCGTCGTGTGGTCACAAGCAAACCGACCACTTACGCATTATGGCATTGTGTGAGGCGGCGGCTTACTTTGCATTCGACGTTCTTTCACCAGGCGGCACATTCGTGGCCAAGGTTCTGGCAGGCGGGGCCGAGGCTGACTTGCAGCTGATGTTGAAAAAGAACTTCACTAAAGTCGCCTATGTCAAACCGGGTGCATCCCGCAAAGACAGTTCTGAGAAATTCGTGGTCGCAACAGGGTTTCGTGGGACTAAGGACGACGACTAGACTCTCTGGTGATCCTATGTTGATTAGCGCTAACATTTTGACAATTTAGTATCGGTGGACCGAATGGCAGACACAGATTTTGACATCTTCGTTGTTGGCGGCGGCGTGAACGGCACAGGCATTGCCCGCGACGCAACAGGGCGCGGGCTGAAGGTTGCGCTGGCCGAAATGAAGGATTTGGGGTGGGCCACATCGTCGTCTTCCACCAAACTGTTCCACGGTGGTCTGCGGTATCTGGAATATTTCGAAGTTCGCTTGGTGCGTGAAAGCCTGATCGAACGCGAACGTCTGTTGACCGCGATGCCACATATTAGCTGGCCGATGCGCTTTGTGCTACCGCATCATCGCGACATGCGGTTCGATAATTCGACACCAACGTCGAAACTGCTGTCATTCGTGATGCCATGGATGAAAGGCCGCCGTCCTGCGTGGCTGATCCGGTTGGGTCTGTTCATGTATGACAACCTTGGGGGCCGAAAGCTGTTGCCGCCGACATCTACGGTTAACCTGCGGACTGCCGAAGAAGGCATCCCTTTAGATGACAAGTTTACCAAAGCGTTCGAATATTCGGATTGCTGGGTCGAGGATTCCCGTCTGGTCGTTCTGAACGCCCGCGATGCCGAAGCACGCGGGGCGCAGATTATGACACGTGCCAAAGTCACGGCTGCCGAACGTACCGACGATCATTGGACTGTAACTGTGGATCAGGGGGGTGAGGTGAAGACCTTTACCTCGAAAACCATCGTCAATGCAGCAGGTCCGTGGGTCGAGGATGTTTTGCGTGGTAAAATGCGCCAGAATTCGACCGAGTCCGTACGATTGGTCCGTGGGTCGCACATCATCACCAAGCGTTTGTTCGACCATGACAAATGCTATTTCTTCCAAGGCACAGACGGGCGCATCATCTTTGCAATCCCGTATGAAACAGATTTCACGCTGATCGGCACCACCGACGCTGAACATGATGTGCCGGACCACGAACCAATCTGTACGCCCGAAGAACAGACTTATCTGATCAATTTCATCAACCAGTATCTGAAGAAGGATATTGTCGAGGATGACGTGGTTTGGACCTACTCTGGCGTGCGTCCCCTGTACGATGATGATGCGTCCTCTGCCGCAGCTGCGACGCGCGATTACGTGCTGTCGATGAATACTGAAGGGGCACCAATGTTGTCCGTCTTTGGCGGTAAGATTACCACCTATCGTAAGCTGGCTGAACATGCGTTGCGCGATTTGGAACCTCACCTGCCGATGGGTGAAGCTTGGACGGCTGGCACGGCGATGCCCGGTGGTGATTTCAATGTGGACGAGGTTGAGGGCAAGATCACCCAACTGCGATCCGACTACCCGTTCCTGACTCCGCGCTGGGCGCAACGCTTGATCCGTGGGTATGGCACCGACGCGTGGGCCATTCTGGGGGATGCAAAGACCGCCGACGATCTGGGAGCTGACTACGGTGCGACCCTGACAGGGGCTGAAGTGACGTGGCTGAAAGATTTTGAATACGCTCAGACCGCCGATGATATCCTGTGGCGCCGTTCCAAACTGGGCCTGCGTCTGACCAAAGACCAAGCCGCGAAACTGGCGGCCGATATGACCACTGCTGCATAAAGGACTGCACCTATGACTTATGTTCTGGCCATCGACCAAGGCACCACATCCAGCCGTGCGATCATCTTTGATGGTGACATGAAAATCGTGGCGATGGACCAGATGGAGTTCACTCAGTTTTTCCCCCATTCCGGCTGGGTCGAACACGATGTTGAAGAAATCTGGACGTCCGTGAAAAAGGTTGTGATGGGCGCATTGAACAGGGCCGGGATCGCTGCGGGTGATGTTGCTGCCATCGGCATCACCAACCAGCGCGAAACGACTGTGATCTGGGACAAGAACACAGGCAAAGCGATCCACAAAGCGATTGTCTGGCAGGATCGCCGCACTGCCGCGATGTGTGACGAATTGAAGGCCGCAGGCCACGAGGCAATGGTGACTGAGAAGACCGGTTTGCTTTTGGACCCGTATTTCAGCGGCACCAAAGTGAAATGGCTTTTGGACAACGTCGAAGGTGCACGGGAACGGGCAGGGGATCTGCTGTTCGGCACGATGGACAGTTTCCTGATGTGGCGCATGACGGGCAACCATGTAACTGATGCGACGAACGCTGCCCGCACGATGTTGTACAATATCGTAGACGGCGAATGGGACGCGGACATCTGTGCGCTGTACGATATCCCGCTGGCGATGTTGCCAGAGGTTAAGGACTGCAATGCCGCATTCGGCATCACGGATGTCTTTGGTGCCGAAATCCCAATCCTTGGTGTAGCGGGCGACCAACAGGCCGCGACCATTGGGCAAGCGTGCTTTGAACCGGGGATGCTGAAATCCACCTACGGCACAGGGTGTTTCGCTCTGATTAACACAGGCGAGGAATTGGTGCGTTCTGAGAACCGTTTGCTGGGCACTATTGCGTACCAGTTGGACGGTAAAACCACCTACGCCCTCGAAGGGTCTATCTTTATTGCTGGATCGGTCGTGCAATGGTTACGCGATGGTTTGCAGATCATCGACGATGCCAAGCAAACGCAGAGCATGGCCGAAAACGCCAACCCCGAAGAACAAGTCTATCTTGTGCCTGCGTTCACCGGCCTTGGTGCTCCGTATTGGGATGCGAACTGTCGCGGAGCCATGTTTGGTCTCACGCGCGGCACAGGTCCCAACGAAGTGACGAAAGCAGCGCTGCAATCGGTCGGCTATCAAACCCGCGACCTGTTGGAAGCAATGCAAGCAGATATGGGCGACAAAGGCCAAGCCCAGCTGCGCGTCGACGGTGGTATGACGGCCAGCGATTGGACCATGCAGTTCCTGTCCGACATCATCGACGCCCCTGTGGATCGTCCGACTGTTCTGGAAACAACAGCGCTAGGCGTGGCGTGGTTGGCTGGATCGAAAGCAGGCGTGTATCCGTCGCAAGCGGAATTCGCTGCGACTTGGGCGCTGGATCGTACGTTTGAAGCTTCAATGGATGGTCAGACGCGCGATACGCTCTACACTGGTTGGAAGGACGCGGTGTCCCGTACTTTGACCAAGGCGTAAGATATGGCGAAGACTCCTGAGATTGATGATGTGATCCGCAGTCAGGTGATTGAACTTGCCCTGTCGGATCACGTCAGTTTTGATACGATCAAACTGGAAACAGGTCTTAGCCCTGACCAAGTCAAAGCGGTCATGCGATCCAGCCTGAAAACCGGCAGCTACCGTGCGTGGCGCAAGCGGATCAACGATTTCGGATTCCGCCGCGAGCATTACAAATGACCCGCACCGCAATTGTCGTTGGCGCTGGTATCGGTGGTCTGACCGCCGCCATTGCACTGGAACAACGGGGATGGAACGTCACGGTTTTCGAAAAATCGCAGGCACTGACCGAGGTCGGAGCCGGTATTCAGATCAGCCCCAACGGGACAAAAATTCTGCAACGTCTTGGGCTGTTGCCTGCATTGGAAACGCAAGCGTTTGAAGCCCCTGCAATTCAAATGCGGCTTGGCACATCGGGCCACAAGATCTTCAATATGCCAATGGGGGCGGTCGCTCGCAAACGATGGGGGGGGCCGCACCTAAATGTGCACCGGGCTGATTTGATTGGCATATTGCGGGCGTCTTTCAAAGGTACGCTGGCGTCGGGAAAGACAGTAATACACGTTGATCCTGATGGTGCCGTAACGTTGAATGATGGTGCGATCCACGCTGCAGAATTGATCATCGGCGCTGATGGAATACATTCGTCAATTCGCGCACAAATCGTAGGTTCTGATAAGCCGCGCTTCACCAGCAACATTGCGTGGCGCTGTGTGGTGCCTGCCATGGATGTCCCGAACACTGCCAAGCAAACGACAATCTGGGCAGGCGAGGGACGACATGCGATGACAAATTGGATACGTGGTGGTGATCTACTGAACTTCGTTGGGATGGTTGAAACAGACGCATCAGGGGTCGAAGATTGGGATATTTCCCAAAACGCTGACCAAGCATTGAATGATTTCGCAGGTTGGGTGTCGCAGGTTACGGAACCTTTGCAAGCAGCCCCCTATGTGACCCGCTGGCCGATTTATGATCGCCTGCCGATTGACACATGGACGGTAGGCAAAGTTGTTCTGCTGGGGGATGCAGCACACCCCATGGTGCCTTCCATGGCGCAGGGGGCCGTTCAAGCGATTGAAGACGCTTGGGTGCTGGCCCATCACCTTGATGTGCACCCTTTCGAACAGGCGCTACAAACCTACGCCACTGCCCGGCAACAACGTACCAAAAAAGTGCAAGAAACTTCGCTGAAAAATTTGCGTCAATTCCACAAACAAAGCACTTTCAGCCAAATTGCCACCTATACGCCTATGATGGCTGCAAGTCTGATCGCACCAAAGCTGCTCTATACCCGTCCCGACTGGATCTATGCTGCGACGCCAGAGGCCCTAACTTCTTCTTGATCCAAAAACCTCGGATGGAGTGTTGAGGAAGGCTGGCCTTCCTTAACGCCCGCGTGGCGAACGCAAAACATCACGCCGCGTGAAACGCGCCCATTAAACGCGCAATTCGGCCATCCACCCCAAACTGTCTTCTGTCGCTCCGTTAGGATGATATTCCGCCCCCAGCGGTGCGGAATATCCTAGATCCGCGATATGGTGGAACACCTCAGCATAGTTCACGGATCCCTGCAGCGGGGTTCCCCGATCTGGAACGCCAGCGAATTGGATATGACCGATGATCGGCATTAGCGTGGTCAGTCTGGCGACCAGATCCCCTTCGGTTCTGCCAACGTGGTAACAATCGAACATCAGTTTCAGGTTCGGCAGGTTCAGCTCGGCGATGATCTGCGCGGCTTGGTCGGTGGACTGCAAAAAGTAACCGGGGGCGTCAAAGCGATTAAGCGGCTCGATCAAGACGGTCATCTGCTCTGCCTGATCACAGGCGTATCGCAATGTGTCTGTGAAGGTTGCGTGGGCCACAGGGCCGCTCGCAAACCCTGCCATCACATGAACATTATGCGCGTCTATTGCTTGTCCATATGCAATGGCTTGATCAACCGCGGCACGGGCGGCGTCCTGCGTGTGGGGCAAGGCAGACAGGCCCATCATTCCATCCCCGCCCTTGGCTGTGTTCAGTCCCAACATTCGCAA
>JBMZCY010000037.1:0-14136 GCA_049613825.1 Planktomarina sp. | reverse complement strand
AAACCTGTGGACGAAGAAATTATGAAACTTCTGAACCGGTCTGCAGTTCCATTCCAAGCCGTTTTGACCAAGATCGACAAACTGAAACCAGGTCAGTTAGACAAGGTTCTGGTGCAAGTCCGCGCAGGACTGGCCAAACACCCGGCCGCATTTCCAGAACTGATCACCACCAGCAGTGACAAAGGCATCGGCATTCCGACACTGCGCGCGGTGATTTCCGGGTTGATTTAGTTATGGTTGATGTATCCAAAGACCCCATACAGGTCGTTTTTGCGACCGACAAAAACTATGTTCGCCCGACGTGTTGTGCGATTTTATCATTGTTGGAAAAAACTGAACACCCTGTAGAAATCAAAGTTCTGGGTGTTGGGATCGAACCAGAAGATGCCGACCAAATACACGCGATCGGGAAGGTATTCACAAACGCAAAAACAACTGTGCACGCCGTAAATCCCAAAAAATTACAGCATGCGGTTTCGCGGTTTGCACATATTTCGACCGCAACATATTTACGGTTGTTGATCCCCAATTATTTCAGTGGCCGCGTCATTTACCTAGATACCGATCTTTTCGTGCGGCATGATATTGGTGAACTGTGGGCATCAGATCTAAATCAGCACACGCTTGGTGCGGTCCGCGATTCCCATTGTACTTGGGAACTGCACCTAATCTTAAATCCCCCGCCGGCAATGGAAAATGTCGTGCGGCGCGCGCGCATGCATGTGTCCCAGATCGCCAAACGTACAGGCGTGTCGGCCCCACAGAAATACTTCAACGCCGGTGTTTTGGTGATCGATGTTGATCAACTAAAAGCCGATCCAGAACTGTTAAAACGGTTTCAAGATATCGAAGGAGCGTCGGCTGATGGGTTATTTATGGACAATGATTGGCTCAACATTGTTTTCAAAGATAACGTCGCCTACCTGCCGCACCATTGGAATGCATTGAAGGCAAATGCAAAAATGAATGCTGCCCATGTGCCGGAAAATGTACGACGTGCATACTTTCAGTCCATGACCGATCCTGCAATTGTGCATTTTACGGGTCCTTACAAACCTTGGAATCCCGATGTACCTTCTGATCATCCAACATTCGCCGGCAACGCTTACGTTCATGAATATCTGGACGTTCTGAAACGCACAGATGCCCTGCTGACTGCCATCTAAGGCCTACAATATGAAGAAACGCGATATGAACGAAGATTGGTTTGCCACCGCCAGCACATTGTCCAAAGCGCTGCCCTACCTGCAACGCTATGATGGCGCGGTTGTGGTGATCAAACTGGGCGGTCACGCGATGGGATCGGACGCAGCGATGGAGGGCTTTGCCCGTGACGTCGTTCTGATGCAGCAGGTTGGCGTGAACCCTGTGATCGTGCATGGCGGTGGTCCAATGATCAACGCGATGCTAGATAAGTTGAACATCCAATCCGACTTTGTGAACGGCAAACGTGTCACCGATGACGCCACAATGGAGGTCGTGGAAATGGTTCTGTCAGGCCGCGTGAACAAGCGGATCGTGCAGGCCATCAATGCGCAAGGTGGTAAGGCCGTTGGTCTGTCTGGCAAAGACGCGAACCTGATCACATGTGACCAGACGGACCCTGATCTGGGCTTTGTCGGGACGCCCCGCGATATTGATTCCGGTATCCTCAGCCACTTGTTTGATGCGGATATGATCCCTGTGATTGCCCCCCTCGGCGCGGGTGATGCGGGTGAGACGTTTAACATCAATGGTGACACGGCGGCAGGCGCGATTGCGGGGGCCTTAGACGCTGACCGATTGCTGCTTTTGACCGATGTCGCTGGCGTTAAGGATAAATCGGGCGAGGTTTTGACCGAGATTTCTGCAAGCCAGATCACCGATCTGATTGCCGATGGCACGATTGCAGGTGGCATGATTCCGAAGACAGAAACAGCTTTGGACGCGATCAAAGATGGTGTTCGGGCTGTGGTCATTCTGGACGGACGTGCGCCCAATGCGTGCCTGTTGGAACTGTTTACAGATCACGGTGCAGGATCGTTGATCCGGGGGTGACCCGGCCCCGCAACAATCTGATCGGCGCGGGATGGATGACACTATCCATGGCATTGTTTGCCGTTGAAGACGCGTTATTGAAACTGGTGTTGCAAAGCATACCCATCGGGCAAACGCTGATGATGTTCGGTGCTTTGGGAACGATTTTCTTCGTCAGTTGGGCCATGATCAAAGGTCAGCCCATTGTGCGTCGCGAAATGCTGTCGCGCCTGATGATCATCCGTTTTGGGTTCGAGATTACAGGCCGCCTGTTCTACTTTCTTGCTGTCGCCTTAACCACGCTGTCCTCCGCCACAATCATCCTGCAAGCCACCCCCATCATCGTCGTTGCAGCGGCCAGTATGTTGTTCAAAGAACAGGTCGGTCCGCGCAGATGGATCGCAGTCGCCATTGGTTTTTTGGGTGTCTTGATTGTTCTTAGACCCGCCGTTGATGCGTTCAGCCCACTGTCCATCCTTGCGGTCATCGGATTGATCGGATTTGCAGGGCGGGATTTGACCAGTCGCATGGCGCCCCCCGTACTGGGACTGATCGGCCTCGGCAGTACCGGCTTTTTCGCACTCACCATGTCAGGCATTGTCTACGGAATCTGGGCGGGGGAAACGATGGTGGCCCCAACACTGGCCGATATCAGAATGATCCTTGGCATCACAGCGACCGGCTTGATCGCTTACCTTTCCCTGATGACTGCGATGCGCACAGGGGATGTATCGTCGGTGACCCCGTTTCGATACACGCGACTGATCTTTGGTGTGTCGTTGGGCGTTTTGTTTTTTGGAGAATCACTGGACGGGATCACGATCACAGGGTCCGCGTTAATCGTAGCATCTGGCTTGTTCATACTATGGCGCGGCAGCAGTGCATGATCACGGATCGCTGATTTCCCTACCGCACGCCGCTGCGCTATATGCCTATCATGGAAAACGAAGCCACAATCCGCCTTGCCATCTTCCTTGGCCTGTTCGCCCTGATCGCCGTTTTTGAACGTTTGGTCCCGCGTCGCCCAAGGCCGAAATTAAAACGCCGCTGGATAACCAACTGCGCGATGATCGTTGTAGATACGATTGCGCTGCGGGCGTTTGTGATCGTGCTGCCCATCCTTGCCGTGACAGCTGCGATTGATGCTGCAGATCGGGATTGGGGACTGTTGAATCAATTCCATTTGCCGCTGTGGCTGACGATCATCTTAACCGTGATCATCATGGATTTCGCGATCTGGGCGCATCATGTGTTGAACCACAAAGTGCCGCTGTTCTGGCGGTATCACCGCGTGCATCATGCAGATGTGGAAATGGACGTAACGACGGCCATCCGTTTTCATCCGATCGAAATTTTCCTGTCGATGTTCCTGAAAATTGGGATGGTTTACCTGCTGGGCGCACCCGTTATGGGGATCATCATTTTTGAAATTCTGCTGAACGGCAGCGCTATGTTCAACCATTCGAACATCAAACTGCCCCTTGGTCTTGATCGTTTTCTACGCCGCTTCATGGTCACGCCTGACATGCACCGGATTCACCATTCTGCGTGGCATAAAGAAACTGACAGTAACTATGGCTTTGCCCTGTCGCTGTGGGATCGTTGGTTCCGCACCTATACCCATGACCCAAAAGGCGGGCATGAGGATATGACCGTCGGCCTGCAATGGCAAGATGATCGGCCGACGGGGTTGCTTTGGTCACTGGGCCTGCCATTCTTTCGAAAATGAACCTACCTGATATCGAATCCGCAGCTGCCGCCGTAAATCTGTCCATCTTTGGCGTGACAGATGGAAGCCTTGTTTTGTTGGGACCAAGAGAGCCGGGGTTTTGGAAAGCATTTACCGCATCCCCTGAGTGGAATGACGAGCAAGATAATCCAATGGATCGCTGGTCATCACGTGTCATTGCGGGGTTGGCCAAAGATCTAAATGCCACAGCCCGCTTTCCGTTTGAAGACCCCCTACCCCCATTTCTGACATGGGCAATGAATGCAAATTCAGCGTGGCAGTCCCCCGTCGGAATGTTGGTTCAAGCCAAAGCCGGGTTAATGGTGTCCTATCGCGGCGCGCTGCAGTTTAAGGATACGATTGAAACGCCCGCAGTTCAGAACCCCTGCACACCATGCGTCAAACCTTGCATCACGGCCTGCCCTGTCGGGGCATTAACACCTGATGGATATGATGTGCCTGCCTGCCACGCTTATATGCGAACGCCCAAAGGTGCCGATTGCAACAACGGCTGCTTGGTCCGCCGCGCGTGTCCCGTATCGCAATCCTATGGCCGCGACCCGAAACAATCCGCCTATCACATGAGACGCTTCTTGAAGGAATGATGGGGACCGCGATGATCCGCGAACGATCAAACGTTTAGAATCATTTCAGCAGCCAACGCCGCCTCACGCCCTTTTTCGACAAAATGCGCGCCAAACGTGTTCAGATGAAATGCCGTGTCTTGGAAGTGATGCGGGGTTAGGGATGCGGACAGAACAGGCACGCCTGTATCAAGACCCACACGCATCAGCCCATCAACCACCGCAGATGCAACAAAATCATGGCGGTAGATGCCCCCATCCACAACCAAAGCCGCAGCAACGATGGCGCCATAGTTGCCAGTCATCGCCAGACGTTGGGCCAACAGCGGCATTTCAAATGCCCCGGGTACATTGAAGACGTCAGTATCATCAGCAGGAATAATTTCGGTGAATCCGACCAAAGCCTGATTAACAACATCAGCGTGCCAGTTGGCTTTGATGAACGCGTATCTGATGTGTGTCATTAGGTACCCTTCCGTAAACGCGACACGTCACCCAAGGCGCTCGCGGGCTTTTACCACCGGTGGGGAATAGCACCCCGCCCTGAGAACAGCGTGACATGACGGCAAATTTGGAAAAGGCGCAAGGGGCAAAGTGTGCACACGTATATGCACAGGGTATATACGGGTTGTGACCTTGCGTTTCGGCACAAAAAAGGGCCGCCCGAAGGCAGCCCTGATCTGAAATATGATGGTGGGTTTAGTGGCCCAAAATCTGAGACAAGAACAACTGGGTCCGTTCGGACTTGGGGTTGTTAAAGAACTCTTCCGGCTCGTTTTGTTCAACGATCTGACCTTGGTCCATAAAGATCACGCGGTCGGCAACCTGACGAGCAAAGCCCATTTCGTGCGTCACGCACAACATGGTCATGCCTTCTTCGGCCAACTCAACCATCGTGTCCAAAACTTCCTTGATCATTTCTGGGTCAAGGGCAGATGTTGGTTCGTCAAACAGCATGATGCGTGGCTTCATGCACAGCGAACGGGCAATCGCCACACGCTGTTGCTGACCACCCGAAAGCATGCCCGGATACTTGTTCGCTTGGTCAGGGATTTTCACCTTTTCCAAGTAATGCATCGCCACTTCTTCGGCTTCTTTCTTAGGTGTTTTGCGCACCCAGATCGGCGCAAGCGTCAGGTTTTCCAGAATGGTCAGGTGTGGAAACAGGTTAAAGTGCTGAAAGCACATGCCCACTTCTGACCGGATCGTGTCGATGTTTTTCAGATCAGACGACAGCAATGTCCCGTCCACCGTGATCGACCCTTGCTGGTGTTCTTCCAACGCGTTGATGCACCGGATCAGCGTGGATTTACCGGACCCCGAAGGTCCACAAATCACGATGCGTTCGCCGCGCGTAACGGTCAAATCAATGTCGCGCAGCACATGGAACGAACCATACCATTTGTTCATATTCTGAATGGTGATCGCGACTTCGTCGGAATTTTTAGTCATAGGTTCAGCCATTGGGGGTTACCTTCGGTCGGTCGCAAGTTGACGTTCCAGCCACTGCGAGTATTGAGAAATGCCGTAGCACACGATGAAGAACAGGATAATTGCGAAGATGTATGGCTCCCAATAGGTGCCTGTCCACGCGGTTGACGATGTAATTGGTCCACGGATCATGCCGACAAGGTCGAACATGGAAATCACGGACACCAACGTTGTATCTTTGAACAAGCCTACCGCCACGTTCACGATCCCCGGGATGGAGATTTTCAACGCTTGCGGCAGAATGATCAGACGCATGGACTGCGCATAATCAAGACCAAGGCTGTCGCCAGCTTCGTACTGTCCTTTTGGCAAGGCTGCCAGGCCACCACGAACCACCTCAGCAATATACGCGGAGGAGAAGATGGTGATCATAATGATAACGCGCAGGATCAAGTCGATGTTTGTGCCCGGTGGGAAGAAGTACGCCAGTACAACGTTCGCGATGAACAGCAGCGTAATCAGCGGCACGCCCCGAACGAATTCGATGAATACAACGCAGATACCTTTGACGATTGGCATGTCTGACTGACGCCCCAATGCAAGGGCGATGCCCAACGGGATAGACAAGGACACACAGATCGTTCCCAAAATCATGTTCAGCATAAAGCCACCCATGTCTCGGGATGGAACACTTTCCAACGCGATGAAGCTTGGCAGGGCTGCGGTAATGAAACCGCCCAACCAAAGAGCAACAGCGGCAGCAATGATACCGCCAAAGAAACCCGCAGCAAAACTGTACTGCTTTTCAAGTGCCGTGAACGCCATATAACCCGCGAACAGACCAACTGCGACCATCACTGGGATCAAGACTGTGCCCCCCCAGATCAGCCAAAAGGCCAAGAACGGATAGACAACAGTCGCGATCAGATACTTGCGTGGAATGAAGTTTGAGAACAATGCTGGCATTGCGCAGATGAACAACAAGAAGAACGCAAGCGTTGGGCGCCAGTATCCTGATGGCGGATATTTGAACCCAAACAACATCTGGTTCCAGCGTTCAGTCAACACAGACCAACATGCGCCAGACACCCCATCAAGTACCTCACGACACTCTTTCAAACTGCTGGTGTTCCAAACACCATTTAGCATCCACGGACCGACTGCGAAAACACCACGTACGACAAAGTAAATCGCCAGTACGGTCAGCAGTGCGTTGATCCAGTTCGAGAACAAATTGTCCCGCACCCATTTCACGACACCGGTTTCTTGCATCGGTGGCGGGGCTTGGGGGATTTCAGTTTCGCGGACGAAGGCCACGGTTTTAGATGTATCACTCATCCTAGCGTTCCTTCAATTTCATGCGGTTGTTGTAGACGTTCATAATCGCCGAGATTCCAAGGCTAATGATAAGATAGAACAACATCAACAGCAGGATACATTCAATCGCACGGCCCGTTTGGTTCAGGGTGATCCCACCCAACGTGCCTGTGATATCCATATACCCAACAGCAATCGCTAAGGACGAATTCTTGGTGATGTTCAGATAGTTGGAAATCAGCGGTGGAATGATCACGCGCAATGCCTGTGGCAGGATGACCAAATTCATGATCCGACCCGGGCGCAAACCTAGTGATGCCGCAGCCTCTGTCTGGCCTTTGGACACCGCTTGAATACCTGCACGCACGTTTTCCGCGATAAAGGCACCAGTGTAGATCGCCAACGCAAACCACAAAGCAATCAACGACAGACGCAGGTGAATACCGCCTTTGAAGTTAAATCCCTTTAACTCTGGGTAGCTGAGGTACGCGCCTAAAAAAGCGCCTAAGACAAGGACCGGAAGCAGAACTGCAAGCGCCTGCATCCACCAGATTGTCGGCCGAATGCCAGTTTCAGTTTGTTTTTTGTTCGCCTGCTGACCGATGTAGCGCGCGATCATCCAACCCGCGAATATAACGACAGCAAAGGCAAGGAAATTAAGGCTCAGACCAAAGGTTCCGTTAAGTGATCCGTCGGCTGAATAGGCAACGTCTGGCCGTAACCGAAAGAAAAGACGAATAACAAAAACCAGCCCTAACGTGGCCCATACTTTTGACATCGCGACGCTTTTAACGCCAAGTTTCGCCCAAATCTGCTGCCCAAAGATGGACATGATTCCACCGACCAGCAGCACGGCAATCGCCGACGTTGCGAAACTGAAGAAAGTCAGTGCGCCGTTGAAATTGAAGACCATCTCACCCAGGGACCGCGTGAAATCCAAACCCGGGACGTAAACGCCGCGGTTCGTAAACGCGATACTGTCAAAAAGGTACATCGTCGCGACAGGATCCGCCCCCCGGAAATCGCGCGGTTGGTACAGGATGTTCGACATCGCCAAGAAAATAATCAGGATCCAGATCAGAACTGGAACATTCCGGAATGCTTCGACGTATGCGCTCATCAACTTGCTGACGACCCAGTTGTTCGACAAACGTAGAACGCCGGCGATCACGCCGATAACGGTTGCGGTTGCGCATGCAAGGAATGCCACGATCAGTGTATTGATCGCACCAACTACAGACGCACGCGCGTGTGTAGACTGGCTGTCATATTCGATAGGCCGTTGGTTAATATCATAGCCCGCAGGTTCGCCCAAAAACGCCCACGAGATATTTAGACCTGCAGCCCGCAGGTTATTGATTAAATTTGAGTAAAGTTCCCAGAAGACGACGCCTAGTACCAAAATCGCTATCACTTGAAAGGTATAGGATCGGTAGCGCGTGTCGCTGAGGAGCATGCCCGGGCGAAATCCGCCTGGCTGTGGGTCTGTCGTAGATGACATATCAGCTTCCCCGTTTGCTTTGATTTAAGTTCAAAGCGTTATTCTTGATTTTAGATATGAAAAGGGCGCGGAAATCATCCGCGCCCAAATCAAGTATTCCTTAACGGAATGGTGGGGAGTAGATCAGACCACCATCTTTGTAAGATGCGTTCAAACCACGGGCCAGGCCGATGTTTGTTGCGGAACCGATGTTGTTCTCGAAGATTTCGCCGTAGTTACCACCGGACATGATGGCGCGCTTGGCCCATTCTGCGTCCAGACCCAGCATTTCGCCCAGTGTACCTTCGGTACCCAACAGACGGTTAACTTCTGGGTTGTTAGAACCACCGGACATCTCTGCGATGTTGTCAGATGTCACACCCAGCTCTTCAGCTGTGATCAGTGCGTTCAATGTCCAACGCGCGATATCGCCCCATTCGTTGTCGCCGTGACGTACCAGCGGGCCCAGAGGCTCTTTGGAAACAACGTCTGGCAGAACTACGAAATCATCTGGGCTCGCGAAGTTTGCACGTTGTGCAGCCAATGCGGAACGGTCAGTTGTGTAAACGTCGCAAGACCCAGCTGTGAACAACTGAACAGCTTCGGAACCAGTTTCGATCGGCACAGGCTCGTAAGAGATGTTGTTTGCACGGAAAAAGTCAGCCAAGTTCAGCTCTGTTGTTGTACCGGTTTGGATACATACAGTCGCGCCGTCCAGTTCTTTGGCGGAAGATACGCCCAAGGACGCTGGAACCATGAAGCCTTGGCCATCATAATAGTTTACGCCGATGAATTCAAAGCCCAGGTCAACGTCACGGGAGAATGTCCATGTTGTGTTACGTGCCAACAGATCGATTTCGCCGGAAGCCAAAGCTGTGAAACGTGTTTTACCAGTTGTTGGTACAAATTCTACAGCTGTGGAATCACCCAGTACAGCGGCTGCAACAGCGCGACATACTGCAACGTCAAAACCCTGCCATACGCCATTTGCGTCTGGTTCAGCGAAACCTGGAACGCCGGTTGTAACACCACAGTTCAGTTTGCCGCGTGCTTTTACGTCGTCAAGTGTGCCAGCGTTTGCAACGCCAGCGGACAGAGCTGCAACGGCCATTGCGCCGAAGAGTACTGATTTTTTCATAGTAACCTCATCCTATTGTCCACCTCGTTCTGAGGCGGTTTATTCGACCTTACAGGTCAACTTGATGCGAAGGTCCCCCCCTCACATTGATGTGCACAATGGGCAGGACTTTGGGCATACGTCAAGCGATCCATGCGAGTAATTCATGGATTCACGCAAGATTCGTAATGATTCACTTGGGAATCAGACCGAATGCGAATGGATGCCGATCAATTGCTGAAATCTCGCGGCATTGGCAAAGCTGTTTGCCTTGATTTGTAACACATCAAAGGCATCATCATCGTGACCCCATTCTTCCATTTGGAAGGTGTCGTCGATGATCGAATCATTCCACATCTGGTCTTGCGAATACGCACCTTGCTGCACGGCAAGACCCATAATCAGGGAACCCGACAACGATACCAAATCATGCAATGCCGTTAGAGAGTATGGCCCTTGCGCAGCTACAATTCTCCTTAAAACATTCATCGTTTCATCAGTTTGTGGATGATGCATAATGCCCTGCGCAACTGTGAACCTAACGCCATAGGTATCTTTAGCCCAGTCCAACAAAGGATCCCACGCTGCCGCCTGACGGTCTGCCAAACGCTGCGGGCGTTCAGCGCGATAACAAAGCAAATCAGACCCGCCATATTCCGCGATCATGGCAGCAACTTCGTCCTTCTGGATCGACACTTTATCAATCGCCGCATTCGCCGCACGCGTGAATGGCATCGACAGTGGGTCAATCTTTTCGGCCTGTGCAGCCCATTCCGCAGCGATAGCCTGCGCCATATCTTCCGTAGGGGCAATCAACGCACGCTTTGCGGGAGTCTTCACATTTCGCCCATCCAGAAGGATAGCAAAGCCACCTTCCGCAGGCTCAACAGTTTCCGTTTTCCAGAATCGCTTGGCAGACCATTCGCTCATATCGTCTTCAAATCCTCTATCGCGGGGATAACTTGGGGGTATTCATTGCACAGAACATCTGCGTACGGGGTCAGCATTTCAGGGGTATGATAGCCCCATGTAACGCCCAGAGTTTTGGCCCCTGCTGCACGTCCCATTTGCATATCATAAGTCGTATCACCAATCATCACGGCAGCATCCGCACCACTTTCCAGCAATGCCATTTGCACCATCGAAGGGTGCGGTTTTGACGGATGATCGTCGCATACTTGGGTTGTCACAAAATACTGGGCCAGATCGTTCTGGTCGAAAACAACATCCAACCCACGGCGGGACTTGCCAGTCGCAATGCCCAGCACAATATCATCACGCCCATGCAGTTCCTGAATGCAATCCAGCGCACCATCATACAGTGGCGAGGCATGCCCCTTACTGCGCAGCGTCATGAAGCCTTGTTTGTAACGTTCAACCAATTCATCTCGGGTTTCGACATCCAATTCCGGCACCAGCTTGAACATCGCTTGCGGCAGGGACAAGCCAACGATGGACAACGTCGCATTCCGTTTCGGTGGTGTCAGTCCCATGCCTTCAACCGCCAAACCCATCGAGCCTACGATATGCGCCTGACTGTCGATGATCGTGCCGTCCATATCGAATAGAGCCAGCAGCATCTATTCAGGCTCAAACGGGTTTGCGGGAACTTCTTCGCCAGTCCAGCCCACCTGATCCCAAGTGCGGGACATATGGTCAGGCAAGGGCGCAGTCAGAGTAACAGTTGCTTTCGTGAACGGATGTTCAAACGACAAGTGTCGCGCATGCAGGTGCAGTTTCTTCGAAATCTCACCACCCAGTTGCGATCCCCAACCATCACCAAGGTTTTCCTGACCAGATCCACCATATTTGCCATCCCCGATAATCGGGTGACCAATCTCTGCCATGTGCGCTCTCAACTGGTGTGTCCGACCCGTGATCGGGGCAAGTGCCATCCAAGACGCGCGTCCGCCGAGGTTCGACAACATCGCGTAATCCGTATGCGCCCGTTTCGCGTCCGGCGTATCCCGCAGGTCGTTCGGATGGACACAAACCATCTTTTCACCCTCACCACGACTGCCGTGCCCGCCCGCTTTCATCAGGCCGTACTTGATCGTCCCCATGCGTGGCAGTGGGGACCCAGCGACGGCAGCCCAATAAATCTTCGTCGTCTCACGATGCCGGAAGCATTCCGTCAAAGCAGCCGCTGACGAACGACTACGTCCCAAGATCAAAACACCTGACGTATCTTTGTCCAAACGGTGGACCAGACGCGGCGTTTCTTCCTTCTCGAACTTCAACGCCTCAGCCATACCATCGACATGGCGCGTGGTCTTGCTGCCGCCTTGCACGGCCAAGCCCGGCGGCTTGTTCAACGCAATGATGTAGTCATCCTTATAGATCACACAGGCCCTGATCATCTTCGCATCTGCATCCGTCACTTTCGGCGCTTGATCCACGGGCAAAGCTTCATCCGGCAGCGGTGGCACACGGACATTCTGTCCGGCCTCGACACGCGAATTGGACTTCACACGCCCACCATCCACACGCAATTCACCCTTGCGGCACATCTTTTCGATGCGGCCCTGGCCGATATGCGGGAAACGGCGACGAAACCAGCGATCAACGCGTTGGCCACCTTCATCTTCGGTTACTGTTAGGTTCTGAACACCACTCATAAGACACCCCGTGCCAAGGTGACCCCGGCGATCAATGCGGCGATGGACAGGATCACGGACAGGCCCACATAGCCTGCCGCTTGGCCCAAAAGCCCGCGTTCAAATAACGTATACGCCTCGAGTGAGAACGCAGAAAAAGTTGTGAAACCGCCCAGCAATCCGGTCAACACGAACGGCGCCAAAGGACTGCCTGTCCGACCGAAATAAACCACTGCTAGCCCCATCAAAAACGAACCCGCAACATTCGCGATCATCACCGCAACCGGAAACCCTTGCCCAAACAGGCGCAAGATCCCGACCCCCAAAAGGAAGCGAGACGCGGCACCGATTGCGCCGCCTGTTGCCACAAGGAAAGTTGCTTGGATCATGGGCGGGGTCTGTTCCTGACAGCGCAGAAAGTCAACCGCCCCGCTTTGCACGCAGTTTGGAAAAGTATTCTTTGCGTTTCTTCAGATCGCGCTCAAAACCGCGCTCAACGGGTTGATAGTAATCAGGGCGATCCATGCCATCAGGGAAATAGTTCTGACCTGAAAAACCGTCTTCAGCATCGTGGTCATAATCATACCCTGCGCCATAGCCCTGATCCTTCATAAACGAGGTCGCCCCGTTCAGAATATGCTTCGGTGGCACATGGGACCCTGTCTTCCCTGCATCCCGCATGGCCGCCTTAAACGCAACATATCCCGCGTTCGATTTGGGGGCCAAGGCCAGATAGGTAATCGCCTGTCCCAAAGCCAGTTCCCCTTCGGGACTGCCCAAACGTTCATACGTTTCCCACGCATCAAGACACACGCGATGGGCATTGGGATCGGCCAAACCAATATCCTCGACCGCCATTCGCGTTATCCGACGGGCCAAATAGCGAGGGTCTTCACCACCTTTCAACATCCGCGCCAACCAGTACAGACACGCATCTGGATCAGATCCACGCATGGATTTATGTAGTGCCGAAATCAGATTGTAGTGCGCATCACCAGATTTGTCGTACTGCGCCGCGCGGCGGGATAGGCGTTTGCCAAGGGCAGTGGTGTCGATAGGGCTTGTAAGTTTCCAAGACACAACTTGTTCGATCAGATTCAGACACGCGCGACCGTCACCATCTGCCATTTCCAACAATTGTTCACGGGCAGACGTATCTAGGGGCAGCTTAGTTTCGGTGTATGTTTCAGCACGTTGGGCCAACTGCTCTAACTCGACCAGCGACAACCGCTCCAATACCATAACTTGTGACCGCGACAGAACCGCTGCGTTTAACTCAAAGGATGGATTCTCGGTCGTGGCACCGACCAGTATGATCGTTCCGTCCTCCATATAGGGCAGGAATCCGTCTTGCTGTGCTTTGTTGAAACGGTGGATTTCATCCACGAACAGCAGCGTACCCTGCCCGTTCTGACGACGTATCTTTGCAGCTTCGAACACTTTCCGCAAATCAGGCATACCCGTGAAGATGGCGCTGATCTGGACGAAGTTTAACTCAGTCTCCTCAGCCAACAGTCGCGCGATGGTGGTCTTACCAACGCCTGGGGGCCCCCAGAAAATGATCGACGAAATCGACCCAGCGCGCAGCATGACGCGCAACGCACCATCTTCGCCAAGAACAGACGACTGCCCGATCACCTCAGCCAAGGTTTGCGGACGCAGCGCATCGGCCAAAGGTTGCGTGCGGGCCACGCCTTGCGCAGCGGAGGTGTCAGAAAATAAATCCATAGCGGCACCCTAATCCCGGATGCCGCTATGCAAAAGGTCAGTGCAGGTTTTTCGACATATCCACAGCGATACACTGATAATCAACGTTATCGATGTCCATCACCGGCCCCGCTGCATCAAACACACACCCAATCCGC
>JBMZCY010000036.1:0-14150 GCA_049613825.1 Planktomarina sp. | reverse complement strand
CTGGAACACGTCAAGATCACAGACACTGCAAACGCAGTGTCGCGGGTTGTGGCTGAGCAAGCCGCAGGCAAAGACGCTGGTGGTGCGATCGACATGATCTGGATCAACGGCGCGAACTTTGCGGCGATGAAAGAGGCTGACTTGCTGTTCGGCCCCTTTGCAGAGGACTTGCCAAACTGGGACTTTGTTGATGTGGATGGCAAAACAGTGACCACAGACTTTACCGTGCCAACCGAAGGGTACGAATCCCCTTGGGCCATGGCCCAGGTCGTGTTCATGTACGACAGCGCAACCCTGCCCAACCCACCAAAATCTGCGGAAGGTATGCTGGAATGGGCCAAAGCCAACCCCGGTCGGTACACATTCCCACAGCCACCTGACTTTTTGGGCACAACATTCCTGAAACAGATGCTGATCGAACTGGTCGAAAACCCAAGTGTGTTTCAACAACCAGTTGGTGACAACTACGACGCCGTGACTGCCCCCTTATGGGACTACATGGAAGACCTGACCCCGAATCTGTGGCGTCAGGGCCGTGCGTATCCGCAAACTGGCACACGTCAGTTGCAGTTGATCAACGATGGTGAAATCGACATCGCGATCAGCTTTTCGCCCGGTGCGGCATCTGCGGCGATTGCGAATTTCCAACTGCCGGAAACTGCGCGAACCTTCGTGTTGGATGACGGCACATTGGGCAACGCGTCCTTTGTCGCAATACCTTACAACGCGAATGCATCCGCAGGGGCAATGGTCATCGCCAACTTCCTGCTGAGTCCTGAGGCCCAAGCACACGCTCAAAACCCTGACGTATTGGGTTATGGCACAGTCTTGGACATGGACACATTGTCAGCTGGCCAACGCGCAGCATTCGACGCACTTGACCTTGGCATTGCAACCTTGTCCCCTGCACAACTGGGCACAGCATTGGCCGAACCCCACCCCAGCTGGATGACCCGCATCCAAGCGGACTGGATCGAGCGTTACGGCGTTGCGAACTAACGATACCTCAGGCGGTGTGCGGGCGGATGGGACCAAATCCCAATCGCCCGCCATCGCCCATTCACACATGATCAAAACACCCACACGACTGGCCGTTGTTCCTACACTGACTGTTGCTGTGCTGGTTGTTCCTATATTAGCGGGCTTGGCCGGAACAATTGCCCCCGCTGCGGGCTATTTTCCGTCTGGTGGCGGGAAGGGCCTATCATGGACACCCGTTGCGATGTTCTTTGACTGGCCCGGCTGGTCACAATCCATTTTTCTATCTGTGTGGGTCGGCGTCCTGTCCACACTCGGCGCGTTGATCGCCGCGATGCTGGTCGTCGCAGGATGGTCTGGCACTCGCACCTTTCGCGCTTTGGAACGTCTCCTATCTCCGCTGCTGTCTGTCCCCCACGCCGCTGCGGCTTTGGGCTTGGCGTTTCTGATCGTGCCATCCGGTTGGTTGTCACGGATCGCATCGCCCGGCATCACAGGGTGGACCCAGCCGCCTGACTTGCTGACCATACAAGACCCGTGGGGCATTGCGTTGATCGCAGGCCTGATCGCGAAAGAGCTGCCTTTTGTCCTGCTGATGACTTTGGCTGCCCTGCCCCAAACCGATGCCCCCGCCCGTGCACGGGTGACGTCTGCGCTGGGATATGGCCGGATCAAAGGTTGGCTGATTGCGGTCTTCCCTGCAGTCTATGCGCAAATCAAGCTGCCCGTTTATGTTGTGCTGGCCTACGGGATGAGTGTCGTTGACGTCGCCATCATCCTTGGCCCGAACACGCCACCGCCCCTATCCGTCCAAGTCGTGCGTTGGATGGCGGATCCCGATCTTGCCATGCGAATGCCCGCCGCCGTTGGCGCGTTGATCCAACTGGCGTTGGTCATCGGGGCGCTGGTTGCATGGCGCATGGGTGAACATCTGATCGCTCGGTTGGGCCAACGTTGGGCACACAGCGGTGGGCGCATGGCCCGTGACGGAGCGTTGCGTGGTATCGGTCTTATACTTGGCGTAGTTTCCGCAGGTGCTGTGATGACTGCCTTAGCATCGCTGGCCGTCTGGTCATTTGCAGCCCGCTGGCGGTTCCCAAATGTTCTGCCCGATAACTTTACCCTGCGCACATGGGAACGTCACGGGGCCGAGGTGTCAGAGGTCGGCATCCTGACCCTATCCCTTGCCATTGCCACAGCATTCGCCGCGCTGATCCTGACCATCGGTTGCCTAGAAGGCGAACACCGCCGCAACAGTCCGATGAAACAAAGCGCAGTGTGGTTGCTTTACTTGCCATTGATCGTCCCCCAAGTCGCGTTCCTGCCGGGCTTGCAGCACCTAGCCCTACTTACGGGCTTAGATCGTGGGCTGATCCCTGTCTTCGCGGTGCACCTAGTCTTTGTTCTGCCTTACGTCTTCTTGTCCCTAGCCGGTCCCTTCCGTGCATGGGATACGCGTCTTGCGACCCTTGCCGCCGCGATGGGCAAAGGGCCGGAAGCTGTCTTATGGCGCTTGCGTCTGCCCATGTTGCTAGGCCCGCTGCTGGTGGCACTGGCCGTCGGCATGGCCGTCAGTGTCGGACAGTACTTGCCAACCCTGCTGATCGGCGGGGGCCGTGTCAGCACATTAGCGACAGAAGCTGTGGCCCTTGCCGCAGGCGGTGACCGCCGCGCGATTGGAGTGTGGGGATTGGTGCAAACCGCAGCAGCCTTAGTGCCATTTGCCGTCGCCCTGCTGATCCCAAGTATAGTTTACGCACGACGCAAAGGAATGCGGGATGGATAATGGTCTAAGCCTTCGAGATGTGGAAATTACAGCACCAGACGGCACTCAGTTGCTGACCATGTCTGCAGATGTGCCAGCAGGGTCAGTTATGACCATCATGGGTCCGTCGGGTGTTGGAAAGTCAACATTGCTTGCATGGCTAACAGGTACGCTTGCGGCTGGATTCCGCGCCAAAGGCACTGCAACCCTAAACGGACGGGACCTGTCACGACTGGCCCCGCAACATCGCGGCCTGGGCATTCTGTTTCAGGACCACCTGCTGTTTCCACACCTTAGCGTTGCAGGCAATCTGGCCTTCGGCCTTGCCCCCGGTGGGGATCGCGCACAACAAGTGGAAGACGCTTTGGAACACGTTGGCCTACAAGGCTACGGCCCCCGCGATCCTGCCAGCCTGTCCGGCGGACAACGCGCACGGGTGGCGCTGATGCGCATGCTGCTGTCCACGCCGGGTGCGTTGCTGTTGGATGAACCATTCTCACGTCTTGATGCTGAACTGAGGGTACAAATGCGGGATTTGGTTTTTGAACTGGCACAAAACCGTGGCCTGCCCGTTGTTCTAGTTACCCATGATATTGACGATGCAACAGCAGCGGGCGGACAACGGGTGATATTAAGGCCTGCATAGGCATATGACAGCGAGCATCACCAAATAGAAAACAGGTAAATTCACTTCAAATCGTAGTGAATTGCCTTTTTCCCTGCCCAGAAAATGCCGAAATCCCTGTGTATAGATTTCGCATGCAGAAAGGACGTCCCATGCCACGTGAACCACAAAAACCCACAAAACCACAGGAACAAGTCCCTGTAAAACAGGTCTTTCAGGATTGGGCCGCAATCTGATCTTGCACACCTGTGGCCGATCTTTTTAATCTGCCCTATGACTGCTATTTCTACGATCCGAAACCTGGGTCCTGCGATGGAAACCACGCTAAACAATGTTGGCGTGATGACTGCGGAGGACCTGCGCGATATTGGTGCAGATGCGGCCTATGCGAAACTGTTGAACGCTGGCGAGCGTCCACATTTCATCGGGTATTATGTCCTGCACATGGCGCTACAAGGCCGGCCATGGAATGATTGCAAAGGTGCCGAAAAAGCAGCATTGCGCGTAAAATTTGACGCCCTTGTCGCGTCCATCAAGTCAGATGTCCCCACAGGAATAGAAGCCGAATTGAATCGGATCGGAACCGGTACCCTTAGATAACCCTAAAACGAAAAAGACCGCCCCAAAGGACGGCCTTTCAAAATCAGTAAGCTTTGGTTGGCTTAACCAACCAACTCCAGACCTGAGAAGAAGAATGCAATTTCTTCTGCTGCAGTTTCCGGTGCGTCGGACCCGTGTACGGAATTTTCACCGATGGACAGTGCGAATTCTTTACGGATTGTGCCGTCTGCCGCGTCTGCAGGGTTCGTCGCGCCCATAACTTCGCGGTTTTTGGAAATCGCGTCTTCGCCTTCCAGAACCTGAACAACGATCGGCTCGGAAATCATGAATTCACACAGTTCGCCAAAGAACGGACGCTCGGAATGTACACCGTAGAACTGCTGTGCTTGCGCCAATGTCAACTGAATACGCTTGGATGCGACGATGCGCAGGCCTGCGTCTTCGAATTTCGCAGCAATTTTACCGGTCAGGTTACGTTTTGTTGCGTCTGGTTTGATGATGGAAAAAGTACGTTGGATCGCCATGAGATTACCCTTTGATGTGTCCGGAAAATTCCGTAATTATTTCGAAGCTTGTTTCTGGCGCGGCGGTATCATGGGAAAACATCTTTGGGAAGGGACAACGCGATGCACAGCACAAACTATCTGGATACGCTGATTCTGCCGGCCAAAGATTGCCCGTGCGATCCGCCCCGAATCCCGGATCGCACAGGAACTGTCGCCGAAATGACATATGCTCGATTGGCCAAATCACCTTATTCCCAATCCTCAGATGATTTGATCTGGGACGTTACAGTGTCGCGAAAAGGAGATGCTGCAGGCACACGCGACGACTTCTTTTCCGCAGGAAAACCATGTCTTCGGGCCAGTCCGTTGGTCAAAACATATGGCTGGGCCATTCACCATAATGCTGACGGTCATGTCGCGTTGCTGGACCCGAACAGTATCGAAACACAAGACTTGATGGCAAATCCCGATACAAAATGCATATTCGGGATGCGTTCAAAACGCTGACCTTTCGCAGGCCATAAACCTCTGCTAGGCGACCCTCATGCTTTCTATAGATGATATCACCTACGCCATTGATGGCCGCACCCTGTTCGAAGGGGCATCCGCCCGTATTCCCGAAGGCCACAAGGTTGGTTTTGTGGGGCCTAACGGTACCGGGAAAACCACCCTGTTCAAGCTGATCCGCAAGGAATTAGAGCTTCAGAACGGTGAACTCAACCTGCCCAAACGTGCCCGTATCGGCGGCGTAGCACAGGAAGTTCCGTCCAATGAGGTTTCCCTGCTGAACACAGTGCTGGCCGCCGATACTGAACGTGCCGAACTGCTGGCAGAATCAGACACCTGTACCGATCCCAATCGTATTGCCGAAATCCAAACCCGCCTGACCGACATTGATGCTTGGTCAGCCGAAGGGCGTGCGTCCGCAATTCTGAAAGGTCTGGGGTTTGATGCCGAAGCGCAGTTGCGACCCTGTTCCGCATTTTCTGGCGGGTGGCGGATGCGGGTTGCGTTGGCAGCTGTGTTGTTCGCAGAACCTGATTTGCTGCTGTTGGACGAACCCACCAACTATCTGGATTTGGAAGGCGCGATCTGGCTGGAAACCTATCTGGCGAAATACCCGCATACCGTGTTGGTCATTTCCCACGACCGTGGTTTGCTGAACCGCGCTGTGAATTCAATCCTGCATCTGGAAGCCAAGGGGCTGACCCTTTACCAAGGCAACTACGACACCTTCGCCAAAACCCGTGCGGCCCAACGCGCGGTCCAAGCGGCAGCGGCGAAAAAGCAGCAAGCGCAGCGGGATCACCTGCAGAAATTCGTGGACCGGTTCAAGGCCAAGGCGTCGAAAGCCAAACAAGCCCAGTCGCGCGTGAAAGCGCTGGAAAAAATGGACATCATCACCCCGCCCGAAGAAATGGCGGCGCGTGTGTTTACGTTCCCGCAGCCGACCGAATTGTCGCCCCCGATTGTGAATATCGAGCAAGCGAATGTGGGTTATGGCGAGATCGACATTCTGAAAAAGCTGAACCTGCGCATCGACCAAGACGACCGGATTGCCCTGCTGGGTAAGAACGGTGAAGGCAAGTCGACGCTGTCGAAACTGATCGCGGATCGGTTGAAGCCGTCTGCGGGTCGTGTGGTGTCATCGTCCAAGCTGAAGATCGGGTATTTTGCACAGCATCAGGTGGATGAATTGCACATCGACCAGACGCCCATTGACCATATCCAAGCGATGCGTCCTGACAGCCATCCCCCGAAACTGCGGGCAATGTTGGCGGGATTTGGTTTGGGCGCTGCGCAGGCAGATACTGAAGTCGGACGTCTGTCCGGTGGGCAAAAGGCACGTTTGTCGCTGTTGCTGGCCACCATCGACGCACCGCATCTGCTGATCCTTGATGAGCCGACCAACCACCTTGATATCGAATCGCGTGAGGCGTTGGTGCGGGCCCTGACCTATTACAAAGGTGCTGTTATTATCGTCAGCCACGACATGCATTTGTTGTCTTTGGCCGTAGATCGGTTGTGGCTGGTGTCCAATGGTAAGGTCGCTCCGTTTGAAGGCGACCTAGACGCGTATCGTGACTTCCTGCTGGACAAGCCTTCCCTCAAAACAAAAGCGGAAAAGGCGGCTGAAAAGAAGAAGGCCCCTGCCGCGCAGAAACCCAAAGGCACATTGAAAGATGCCAAGCACGCCGCGCGTGTCGCAGAACAGCGGATTGAGAAGTTGCAGGTCATGTATGGCAAGCTGCAGGAAAAACTGGCTGATCCTGATCTGTATTCTGAGGAAATGAAGAAAGACCGTCGTGTCTGGCAGTCGAAATTCAACGAGGTTGAGGCGGCGATGAAAAAGGCCGAAACCCTTTGGATGGAAGCGTTAGAAACGGTTGAAGCGTTAGAGAAATGATTGAAACCGCGCTGATCATTGGTGCGTTCGCCACCTTGTTTGTCGTCATCGACCCCATCGGCATGGCCCCTATATTCGTGGCCCTGACCCAAGGCATGGAATCGCGCCAACGCCGCGCCATCGCCACCCGCGCATGCTTGATCGCGGCTGGGGTCTTGCTGGTGTTCGCGGCATTTGGCGAAGCATTGCTGGATTTCATCGGCATTTCCATGTCCGCCTTCCGCATCGCAGGGGGCATCTTGTTGTTCATCACTGCGCTGCAGATGCTGTTCGAAGAACGCAGTAAAAAGCGCGAAGAAAAAGGTGAGGAAGCAGCCGCAGAAGATGATCGTGATCCGTCTGTGTTTCCATTGGCCATTCCCTTAATCGGCGGGCCGGGTGCCATTGCAACCATTATTCTGTTGGTCGGGCAAGCTGACGGAAACCTTATTGAAACCGGCATCTACGTGGGTGTGATGCTGGGCGTATTGTTCGCGACTTGGTGCATGTTTATGTTGGCAGGTCCGATGGAACGCGCCCTTGGCAAAACAGGGATCATTGTTGTGACCCGTCTTTTAGGGATGCTGTTGGCGGCCCTGTCAGTACAATTCGTCTTAGACGGTTTGCGCGATTTTGGTGTTGGCCTATCGTGACCCGCACCCCATATTCAGCGTATCAAAAAGGAACGCCGCATGGGTGATACAATTGCAAGCATGATTTATCTTGGTGTGATTTTGATCGCGCTATGTTCAATCTTCTTTGCCGCCAACCGTCCGTCCATCGGACAAACGCTGCAAATGCTCTTGATTTGGGGCATGATTTTTATGGGCCTAATCGCAGGCTATGGCCTGTGGGGGGATATCAGTGGGCAGTTTTCCAACGGTCGCACTGCGCAGTTCAGTTCCGAAGGCGACATTACAGTGCCACGATCCCGTGACGGGCATTTCTATCTGACTCTGACGATCAACGACACACCCGTCGAATTTCTGATCGACACCGGCGCAAGTGATCTGGTTCTGACACGCGACGATGCGGAACGTGTTGGGATTGACCCCGATGATCTGATTTTCTCAGGCCGTGCGTTTACTGCAAACGGCGAAGTCGCGATTGCGCGGGCCCGGCTGGACACAGTGGTCCTTGGCAGCATCGAAGACCGCCGTGTGCTGGCTTCCGTAAACGGAGGCGCAATGAACGGCAGCCTGCTGGGGATGAGCTATCTTGGTCGGTTCGAAAAGCTGGAAATCAACGCAAACAAGCTGATCTTGCACCGCTAATTCTTTTCGGCCTTCTTCGCCCAGCGCCCTGATTCCTGCGACCAGTATTGCGCGCTGCATCCCGCGTCTGTCAGTGCTTTCCATTGCGCACGTGCGTTGGCCATTTGCGCATCATCTGCCGCTTCGAACAGGATCATCGTACGTTGGCGGGCACTTACTTCGTCCGACGTAACAGCCGCACTTTGCACCGCCATTAGGCAATCATGCTCGACCTCAACTCCCTCAATCGCTAGCAGAATGGGTTGCATGTCATCATGCGCCCCGCCCGCCATGGCGTGGGGTAGAAAGCTGTCGGGATCCATCGTCCACAATGCTTTGTCCAAACGGCCAAGACCCTTCGCGTCAGTGCCCCGTACCAATACGCGCCAGTCTTGTTCCAGACACTTCGGCAAGAGCATGGACATTGCTTGGTCCACGCTTTGCCGTGTCAAATGGTAGAAGAACGCAGCGCCCACTTAGGACGCCTCGTAATTTTCGGCGATATAACGGTTCAACGCCCTCACGCCCCAGCCTGTTGCCCCTTTGGGTGCGAACGCAGTCTCAGCCTTCACGCTGGCCACCCCTGCAATATCCAAATGCGCCCAAGGCATGCCATCTTTGATGAACCGCTGTAGGAACTGACCCGCAGTGATAGACCCTGCCCCACGGCCACCTACGTTCTTAATATCCGCAATGTCAGAATTGATGAGCTTGTCGTAGGCAGGCGACAGCGGCATCCGCCAGGCGCCCTCACCCTCTGCCTCGGCGGCCTTCACGAATGTGTTGGACAGAGTGTCATCGTTGGAAAACACGCCAGCTTTTTCATGGCCTAGACCGATGATGATCGCACCTGTGAGGGTGGCAAGGTTGATGATCCCAGTCGGTTCAAACCGTTCCTGTGCGTACCACAGCACGTCGGCCAGAACCAAACGGCCTTCGGCATCTGTGTTGATAATCTCGACCGTGTCGCCTTTCATGGATTTGACCACATCACCCGGACGGGTTGCCCGGTCGGATGGCATGTTTTCCACCAGACCGACCAAGCCCACGACGTTGGCTTTGGCACCGCGCAAGGCCAATGCTTTCATCGCACCCGCAACAACGCCTGCGCCACCCATGTCCATCGTCATGTCTTCCATGCCGCCCGCAGGTTTCAAAGAAATGCCCCCTGTGTCGAACACCACGCCCTTGCCGACCAAAGCAAACGGTTGTTCATCGCCGCCGCCATTCCATTCCATGACCACAACTTTCGACGGGCTGGCCGATCCATGGCCCACAGACAGCAACGTCCGCATTCCCAGTTCTTCCAGCTTGTCTTCTTCCAGCACCTCGACCTTCACCCCGTGTGCTTCCAATTCGACCAAGTGATCGGCGAAGGATGTCGTCGTTAGAACGTTCGCAGGCATGGTCACCAGATCGCGGGTGAAGAACACGCCTTCCGCCACGGCCAGCTTTGGCGCAGTCGCCGCCTGCACGTATTCGGGTTTGGACACCATGGCGGTGATGTCCAAAGGTGCGTGCTTTGGTTTCGCCTTTTGATCTTGGTACGAATAATTCCGCAAAACGATCCCTTCGATCACATCTTCGGCGCGGTTCAGGTTGCCCATGGCGACCAAGATCGGACCTGCACCTGCAGATTTCGCAATCGATGCCCCAGCTTTGCGTGCATCTTCAACGGTCGGGCGGCGGGACAGTTTGCACACCAGAACCGCGTCGCCTGCCATGCCAACGGGATAGGCTATGGTCTGCACCGTGCTTGCAGTCATATCATCGAATGCGTCGCTTTCGGTAAACCGCAGCAAAGCCCCTTTGGTCAGACGATTCACACGCAGGGATGCTTGATCCAGACGTCCACTTTCTTCGGCAAACACGACGATTTTGCCTGCAAATTCTGCGAACGCGTTGATATCAAGGTCCGTGATCGTAACCGACGCCAGAGGTGTCATAGGAATACCCTTTTAGATTGAAGTTCGGCAAAGCCTAGCTTGCCATATTTGAAATGACCAGAATGGAGTTTCCGCCCTTATCAACATAAGCTAAACGAAACATATCCAAGGGGGGCACACAGATATGCAGCGGATCAACCGCTATATCTTGCAGCAGTTGCTGATCCTGTTCGGATTCTTCGCGCTGGTGTTAGTTTTGATTTACTGGATCAACCGTGCCGTGCGCCTGTTCGATCAGTTGATCGCCGACCGCCAATCCGCGTGGGTGTTTCTGGAATTCACCGCCCTGTCCCTGCCCAGCATCATCGCGCTAATCCTGCCCATCGCCGCGTTTGCCGCCGCCGTTTATATGACCAACAAACTGTCATCCGACAGTGAATTGGCAATTTTGCAAGCCACAGGCCATTCCGGCTTTCGCATCATGCGACCATTCATCGTATTCGGTGTGTTGGTGATGTTGATGCAAGCTGCACTGCAACATTATTTACTGCCCCAAAGCGTGACTATGCTGCAGGTCAGGCAGGCCGAACTGGCACAAAACGCCACGGCGCGCCTGCTGACCGAAGGGCAATTCATGTCCCCGTCAGATGGTGTGACACTGTACATCAAATCCATCACGCCAGAGGGTGAGTTGATTGATATCTTCCTGACCGAAACACAAGATGATGCCAGCAACATCGCCTATTCCAGCAGGCGCGCGTATCTGGTGAAATCGGACACAGGACCAAAGCTGGTTTTGATCGACGGGCTGATCCAGCAACAGGCAGATCGTAATGGCCGTTTGAATGTCACCAAATTCAATGATTTTGTGATCGATATCGGACAATATTTGAAGCCGATCACTGTGCCAAAGCAGCGTATCTCAACCACACCGACCCACGAATTACTGGCCAACCCAACCGATATGTCCTTCAACGTCAGGTTTGAAATTATAGAGCGTTTTGTGAAAAGTGCCGCCCCATTGTTTACGATCCTTCTGGGCGTTTCGACCCTTTTGGCAGGGGCGTTCAGCCGGTTCGGGATTTGGCAACGTATCATATACGCCGTTGTTCTGTTAATCTTGGTCAAGGTCGTCGAAGGCCTTGTCATTGATCAAATACGGTCCACCAAGGGTCAGCTTTGGATGTTCGCCATCCCTTATGGTGGCGCTGTATTGATTATGGTGCAACAGATCATGCTGCGGGATCGCCCATGGATCAAAGCAGCCAAGGTGGGGCGCGCATCATGATCCTACACCGGTATCTGGCACGCAAATTCCTGTTGGCGTTTCTTGTGGTGTTCGCCATATTTTCAGCCCTGTCGCTGATGATTGATTTCATGGAACATATCCGAAAATTCAGTGGCTTGGATCAGGATATTTGGGCGATCAGCAAGCTGGTAAGCCTGGCGTATCCATCGAAGATTTACGAAATTGTGCCGCTTATCATGGTCATCTCCAGCATTGCGGCGTTCCTGTCGCTGTCGCGGACCAGCGAATTGGTCATTGCACGGTCCGCAGGTCGGTCGGCGTTGCGATTTCTGGCTGGACCAATTTTGACAGTGCTGACCTTAGGGGTTGGGTTCGTTGCTGTTATGAACCCGATCGTGGCAGGCACATCCAAGCAATATGAAAGTGCCGTGGCGCAAACACAGGGTGATTCCGCGAATTTGCTGTCTGTTTCTGCAAATGGCATCTGGCTGCGGCAAGCAGGCGGGGGCGAACAGATTTTGATCCGCGCCACACAGGGCAGTCTGGACGGGACTGTTCTGACGGGTGTTACATTCCTTGTGTTTGACACCGAAGGCCATCCCCAAAAACGGATCGAGGCGGATGCCGCAACGCTTAATATTGGCAGTTGGGATCTTCGCGGTGTCTACACTTGGGACTTGAACCGCGGCACTGGTCCCGCGCAGCAACGTGTGCGTCAGGATGTGCTGACCATCCCGACCAATCTAACACTGAACCAAATTCGCGACAGTTTCGGGGCCCCGTCTGCAATCTCAATCTGGAAATTGCCTGCCTTTATCGGGCAGTTGGAAAATGCAGGCTTTTCCGCCAGACGCCACACAGTTTGGTTTCAGATGCAAATCGCCCTGCCTGCGTTCCTGCTGGCGGTGGCCCTGATCGGCGCGGCGTTCACCATTGCACCTTCACGCGTACAAAATAGTGGTATGATGGTGCTGACAGCGGTGATTTGCGGCTTTGGTCTGTACTTTGTTCGCAACTTTGCAAAACTGTTGGCGGAAAACGGGCAACTTGATCCCGGCCTTGCGGCTTGGGTGCCACCACTGGCCGCCATTGGTTTGGCCTTGGCCATGATTTTACAAAGGGAAGACGGATGATGATCCGGACCACTGCCGCAGCCATCGCCTTTGTGCTAATAGTGCTTACAGCACCTGCCCACGCACAAACTGTTGGGCAAACGGGCAACGCTCTGCTTGCAGATTCGCTAGAAATTCAGGGCCGTCAGTTGATCGCGTCGGGCAATGTCGAAATCTGGCTGGGCGGACAGCAGATCAAAGCAGCCGGTCTGCGCTATGACCGTGACACAGATACCTTGCAACTGGACGGTCCAATTCGCATTCAAAGCACTGATGGCACGACCGTGTTTGCATCCACAGGCGAGTTGAACCCTGCCCTGCGCACTGCAATCTTGAATGATGCGCGACTGGTTCTGGACAATCGCCTGCAATTGGCCGCCGCCCAAATACGCCGTCCCAATGAACGCTATACAGAACTGTTCAAGGTCGCAGCCACATCCTGTTATGTTTGCGCCGGCCAGGTGCCCATCTGGCAAATCCGTGCGCGCCGGATCCTGCATGATGCGGATGAAAAACAGATCTATCTGGAACAAGCACATTTCCGGTTGTTCGATATCCCAGTGCTGTACTTGCCCTACTTCCGCCTGCCGGACCCCACGCTGGCCCGTGCCCGTGGGTTTCTGAACCCGGAATTGGCGACGAACACACTGCTGGGAACGGGACTTAAAACTCCGTACTTCATCCCATGGGGCAATGACAAAGACGTCACATTTACGCCTTACCTATCCGCCAAAACAAGGACGCTAGAATTGCGATATAGGCAGGCGTTCAGCAATGGTTTCCTAACATTAAACGGTGCTACAACCCGCGACAAAGTCATCCCCGGTGAATTACGTGCTTATCTGTTTGCCAGTGGCGCTTTCCAACTGCCCCGCGACTACAAACTGAACGTCGTCGCCAAAGCGGTCAGCGATACAGATTACCTAGGCGATTATGAATATTCATCCGAGGATCGGCTGCATTCGTTCGTCGAGATCACCCGCACCAATGAACGCAGCCACGCGGATTTGCGGCTGTCATCATATTACACCCTCCGCGCATCCGAAGATAACGCAACGATCCCCACAATCGTATTCGAGGGCAACACCCAACGCCGCTATTTCCCATCCGCCATCGGTGGTGAAGCACGGTATGATTTCAGCATCCTGACATCACGTCGGTATTCGGATTCACCCGTCGACGGACCTGACGCAGATACCGAAGTTGACGGGTTCGATGTGGCACGCACATCTTTGATCGGGGAATGGGACCGCAGTTGGACCTTCAACAACGGTATGGTCGCAGACATCGCAACCCAAGCATCATTGGATGCTTATGCCATCAATCAACATGCAGGTTTTGGTGATTTTGTGGCAAACAGTGCTGCCACTGCGTCAGTCGGGCTGGAATGGGTGCTTGTCAAACGAACACAAAACGGCACCCACGTACTAACGCCGCGCATTCAGTATCAGATTGCAGATGGCACCAACAACGCAGTGCCTAACCAAGACAGCACGCGGGTGGAATTTGACGAAGGCAACCTGTTCGATTTTGACCGCAGTCCCGGGTTCGATCTGGATGAAACCGGCAACCGTCTGACCCTTGGCGTTGATTGGGATTACGCCACATCCAACGGCGCCAACTACGGCCTTAGCGTTGGTCGCATCTGGCGGGATGAACCACAGGCGGGCTTTTCCAATGTGTCGGGCCTGGCTGGCAAAACATCTGACTGGATGATTGGTGCATCTTGGTCATCAGGAACAGGCCTTGATTTAATTTCGCGGGCCATCGTGCAAGACAGCGGGAAAATCAACAAAGTCGAAGCGCATTTTGACATTGCGCGCGACCAG
>JBMZCY010000035.1:0-14199 GCA_049613825.1 Planktomarina sp. | reverse complement strand
AGACAGTCCATTCGTGAGCGTGACGGGGGTTAGAGGTTTCGAACAACAGCTGCGATGCACCCACAGACATAAACGTGTCGAACACTTTGGCCATATCGATGTCACACACGTGCGGACCTTCGTAGTTGCCCCAGCAAATATGCACCCGCACACGCGACGGGTCCACACCATCAAGCGCATGGTTCAACGCCTCAACATGGGTTGCGGCGATTTTCAGGAATTCATCATCGCTCAGGTCTTGGAACAGCATGTGACGGGACAAGGCCAGATCGGGACAATCCAGTTGCAGGTACAAACCAGCATCCACAATCGTCCGGTATTCTTCGCGCATCGCATCGGCCAAGGCCTGTAGGTATTCTTCGCGCGTGTTATAATGGTCATTCTGCAAGAACAGCGCGATCACACCGGGGGATGCGGCGTTCATAAAGCCTTCCTTCGCGCCATGGTCACCCATCGCCGCCTTCAGGTTCGCAATGTCCTTTTGTAATTCGCCCTGCCCTTTGGACGCAACGGGCCCAACACACATCGGGCGCTTATACGTCGGCGCACCACCGCTTTGGGAAATACGCTGTGAAAACGTCGGGAACAGCTTCAAATCACCCGGCGTATTGCGCGGGCTGTCACCGTCGAAGCCTGTATAGCGATCCTTCACGTAGGTCGCGTAGCTTATCTTAGAAGTTTCGCCATCTGACACCACATCCACACCTGCGTTCACCTGACGCCCCACCGTGTGGGACGCAGCCGTGGTCATTTCCGCATCAAACGCGGCCTGATCAAAAGGCCGGTCATTTTCACGGGCAAAAATGAAATCGACAGTTTCCTGCGTGCGCGGCAAAGACCCGACATGAGTGGTTTTGATCATTGGAAATCCCCTTTGATCGCACCATATCCAAGGCACAAAAAAACGCCACCCCACGTTGTGCGGGATGGCGTAAAATCATCGAATGAAACAATGTATCAGTTCACGCGTTGCCAGAATTCACCAAGATGACGGGACACAACCTGATCGTACCGGTCGCTTTCCTTCAACGCCCGCAGACCCGCATTAAAACGGTACAGGTGTGACGTGCCACGCCAGTGGCGTTTGCTGATAATCACATGCAGACCCTGAACAGACAGCGGGGTTTGCAACGGGCTGACCTGACCGCGCAGACCCATATCACTGATCGTGGTCCAGCCTGTGAATTCATTCAACGCAACCGCGTCAACTTCGCCATCCATCAGCATCTGAAAACAATCGGACGGTGTTGCCGGCTGTTCAAGTTTCACCAGATCTTTGGTCAACCATTGGCGATCCTCGCGTTCCACGTCGAACGTAAAGTAACCCGCAGGACGGCACAATGTGCGGCCATGGGCATCACTGTCTTGGGTGAACGTAAAGTCCGATCCTTGTTTAACGAACAACAGGTTCAGCAATTCCACCAGTGGATCGCTGAAGTGGAAGTTCGCACAACGATCCTGATCCGGTGTTTCTTCACAGTTCGGACGGAACCACGGGAACCCCATGTCGAATTCCTTGGAATCCAGCATCGGGAACAAATGCTTGGACCAGTCGTCTTCCCAAGTGATTGAATAGGTCACGGGAAATTCGGTCGCTTCCATCGCGGCATTGACCAGCTCGGTAATCATACCATCACCCGGCCAGTCGCGATCCGTGAACGGGGGATAATTCCCCCCTGTCACCAACCTCATTTCCGCATCATCCTTTTCCAACGGACGGGCATCCACCACAATCTGCCCCGGAATACACGGGATCGAAAGTACAGAACCTTCCGGCACTTCGAACACAGAACCGGACAGGGCCTGCTGGTTGCCATAAAAGATCAACGACCAGCGTTCCGACGAGCCGTAATAGGTTTCGGCGATTGAGAAAATCGTCTCGCCCGCAGCAACCGTATGGGATTTATCCTCACAGGCCTGCGCGAACGCAGCCCCCGGGAGCATTGTAATAAGAAGGGCAAGTATGCGTTTCATTGTCATACCTCCTTAAAATGCTTCCCAAACGCGGGTCATGTGTTCGTCCACGATACGTTGGTACACACCGTTTTCCTTGATCGCTTCCAGACCTGCGTTAGCAGCCGCCAGCATTTCATCAGCGCGCGGATGATCTTTCGATACCAAAACGTGCAGGCCTTCGATGGACAACGGACGAGACTGAACGATTTCAACGGTATCCGCCAGATCCAGGTCCTTGATCGCTGTGCGGCCTGTGAATTCGTTAATCGCAACGGCGTCAACTTCACCAGATGCTAGCAGATCAAAACAATCTTTGATCGTTGCAGGTTGTTCCAATGTCACCTTTTCTTCGGTCAACCAGTTGCGGCCATTCTTTTCAAAATCGTGGGTGAAGTAACCAGCCGGGCGGCACAGAGTCTTGCCGATCATGTCGTCATCTTTGGTAAATGCGACCGGATTATCCTTGTTTGCAAACAACAGGATCAGCATTTCAAACATCGGATCAGTGAAGTGGAAATTCGCACAACGGTACTGGGATGGATCACCGTCACAGTCAGGCTTGAACCATGGGAAACCCACGTCCAGCATGGATTGCGACAACAATGGATCAAGGTGTGCAGACCAGTCCTGTACCCAGTAGATGTTGAACCCATCCACTTCGGCAGAGGCTTCGAACGCGTTTTGCACAACGTCTGTCAGCATGCCCCCGTTTTCCAGACCTTTGTCTGTGAAAGGTGGGTAATCGCCTGCTGTCAGAATACGGACATTCAACACATCACCAGCCGTCGTCGCAGCAGCCGTGGTTGCCGTCGTGATGCCAGTGTTCAGTTCAACCGCCGGAAGGGCAACAGATGTGTCTGTGCCCCCTTCCAAGCCATTTGGCAGGCCATTGATACACGGCATCGACAACCGTTGGCCGACGCGCAGCAGGTTCGGGTTACTGCCGATTGTTGCGATGTTCGCCTGATAAACACGCGACCAAAGCGTGCTGTTGTTGTAAAGTGTGTCAACGATACCAGACATCGTGTCACCACCTTTGACGACATATGTGCCACCGCAGTTTTGTGCCACCGCTGTCGAAGCTGCCACACATAGCGCTGTGGCTGCCAGTAATTGAGTCATCCGTTTGATCATAATTTCCCCCATTGATCTGCGCATGACGCCCACACGCCCACACGTTATTCTTCATAAAGATACGGCGATTAAGGCAAATGCTGTGGAAACGGTCAACGATGAAACTAGATATTGTGGCGGCAACAACGTCCTGATTTGCGATTATCCACAAGCCATTTTTCTTAACGTCTTGTTAATAATATGCAAATTCAACTTATCCCCGCATCTACGCTGATGATCACTTTTTGGACACTAACACTGCGTCGATTCTGAATTGTGAACAACGACAAGAAATGCCGTTGATCATCCTTAAATTCAGGGACTGGCATCGGTTCAGCCTTTCAGAATTTGCATCCAGATTGCTGTTTCATCCAACAACGTCACCTCACGTCGCAGCCCCCAAGGACCGAATTCGGCGTGTGTGATCCCCATGATATGCACCTCGCCCCCTGTTGGTGCGCCGTAAGTGCCCCAACCGTCATGCTTGCCTTGCATCGACCATCTGACTGCTGCACGCGGTGACATCTTCGCATCTTCGCGGCCCATAACGTGATGGCACGTAAATGTTGCTGATGGGAACGAGGACCGCAGCCCCAACCAGAATTCATCAGCAGCTTTGTGGGAATGCCCACGGATGCCACCTGCATATTCAACGGTACACCCACGATCCCACTCATTCGGGATAAGCGAAAATTCTGCCGATTGAATGCGGGTCAATAGATCAGCCAGCTTCTGCCCCCATTCGTTATCATTACCGTTCGACATATACGGCCCATCAACATCCACGGCGGGTGTAAACACTGATCCATCAGGGTTCGCCTCTAACTGCGCAATCGCCCAATCGCGTGGATCAGTTCCCATCTGCCGCAAGATGCCGCCATTGTCGCGGATCAACCATTCATCACTGATCTGGTTATCCTTGGCATAACAATCCGCGATCGCCAAAGACGTGATCTGTTTCCCAGTCGCAGGCCCAAACGGTCCATCGCCCAGATGGGTGGCAGTGGACCTAATGCGGTGCGACGATAACATCCCGTCTTCAGGCGTGCCACACCAGATCACATCTTCGCCCAGCAGTGTACGATCAGGAAACGCAACCAGCGTCGACATTGTGGCCGCCGTGGACCCCGGTTCGCCAAACGCAATCCCACCCGGCATCCGCACGATCACGTCCTTATGATAATAATCCCGCATCCGGTCGCCCAACCCGCGATCTTCCCAAATCTGCTTGGTGATCTTTATGATGTAATCGGGGAAATCAGTAAATTCGTTCGAAAATCCGCGCATGTCTTTATCCTGCTGTCCAACCGCCATCGACCAGTATCGATGTGCCTGTGATAAGGGAACTGGCGTCGCTGGCAAGGAAAGCCACGGCACCCATAATGTCTTCTACTTCGCCCACGCGGGGCAGTTTGATCTTATCCATAATCCACGCCAACCGTTCGGGGTTCGCAAATGTCGCGGCCGTCAACGGTGTGCGAATAAACGTCGGGCAAATCGAATTCACACGGATATTGTCCGCACCCCATTCTATCGCCATGGCTTTGTTAAAGCCTTCAATCGCGTGTTTGGTTCCGCAATACACCGTGCGGTCAATCCCACCCACATGGCCCATCTGACTGCTGATCTGAATGATCGACCCACCGCCACGTTTCACCATATTCCGCGCGGCCTCTGTCGCCAAAAAGAACGCGGCCTTCACGTTCAGATCCATGACGAAATCATAGTCGGCAGCGGTCACATCCATCGCAGGCGCATGGCGTGCTACACCTGCCGAATTGCACAGGACATCAAAATCCCCCTCCGCCATGACCGCCTTCACCGCATCCAGATCAGTGATATCCAGCACCATACCTTCCGCTGAAAAACCAGCATCGTTCAAGGATTTCGCCGCTTCCGCCACTTGATCGTCCGACCGTGCGGCAATCACAACATGGGCCCCTTGTTCGGCCAATGCGACCGCACAGCCCAAGCCAATCCCACGACTGCCTCCAGGCACAAATGCACGTTTTCCATCCAATCGGAACGATGGGGTTTTAGGCAAAGTCATGGACTTACTCCGGATACTTGATGCCGCGGAACGGCGGGAAATCTGCGTAACGGGCTTGGCGCTTTGTTCGCGGTTCAGCGGGCTGATCCCCTGCCCCCAACAACTTACCCTTAGGTGCAACATAGCTGGAAATGGTTCGCTGCGGATTTTCGCGCCACGTCAGGTTAAACGCCGCCAACTTCGGGAAAAACCACATTGCGTGATACGGCAAATGATCATGCACCCACCACGCCAGATCACGCCAATCGCGGCCCTGATCGTAGCGATCTGCAAACCAAGGCACTGCAATCGACACACAAGCACCCATGTTCCCATCCGCATCGCGACGGTCCCAAATATGACCTGCATAGTTGACTTCATTTCGTGCACATCCAAGCGCATTTTCATTGCCAAACCGGTTCACATCCGGCGCGCGATGGGCAGACCGGATTTCAATCGGACCAAAGGTTTCCACCATCGGGTCCAACAATTCGGTACACAGCTTGGTGCCTGCCGCGACAAACAATTCTTGATCGTTCACCAGATTAGGAATCGCGTGAAAATTCCCAATCTCTGAATTCAGGAAATTCCGAGCATAGAAATATTTCGACAACCGAACCCGACCCAACTTGGTCAACGCATCCAGCGTCTTAACGGGCCCCCGCGCCATTCAGTGACCGTTCCAACGAAATTCACCCTTAGGTCCCAGCGTTGAAAACGGGTTGTGTGCGATTTCCCAGATATGTCCATCTAGATCGGAAAAATATCCGTGATACCCGCCCCAAAACACTTCTGTTGCGGCTTTGATCACTTTGGCACCTGCCGCTTCCGCTTCTGCCATCACGGCGTCGACCTCAGCCCGATCATGGGCGTTATACCCTTGCGTACTCGCCCCATGGCCCAACGCCTCAACCGGCAGGCCCAAATCCTCGGCCAGGGATGCAATCGGATACAGGCCCAACGTCTGCCCGATCAAATCAAAGGCCACAACGCCGTCATCGGTTTCAACCTTGGTCCATCCCAAAGCCTCATAAAATGCGCCAGATTTTGCCATGTCGGCCACACCCAAAGTAATCAAAGATACGCGCTGTTCCATCAGATTGGTCCTTCTGCCCCGCCATTTACAAATTCACGCATCCGTTCAAACACGTCCACGCCAATTTGATCATACATATGCAAAAGATCCACCAGAACCCAGTTTTCACGGATCAAACCATTTTCGATCCGCCAGAAATCAAGACTCCGCATTCCGACCTTTATCCCTGAGGGCGCAATTCCCATCCAGCCTGATCCAGTCACAGTCTGCATCATATCGGGCCAGCCTGTTACGCCAACGAAATCACCCTCGGCCATGAAATGAAACGTAATCTCGTCTGGATATGTCCCACGATCCGGCAATGCTTTCAGGAACGGAATTTGATGCACACGGCGGAAGCCTTCGACCCCGCGCCCTGTTCCAATCCCCGCAGGCCCGTACCAGTTGAATTTTGGATGCCAAAATTTCTCCAGCTCCATCGTTTCCGGCCCACCCTGCGACGGATGATTCTTCATTGTGTTCAACATGTCCACGATCAGATCAGACGACACCTGCGACTGTGCCGCATCATGCGGCCCAAGGCCCCCTTGGTTCGCAGGTGCCGGAATGCACCAATCACGCCCTAACGATGGCGCCAGCGGCCAAACACCCGCCTGCATCATCAATTCAGGCAAATCCCACAGAATCTGAGCCTCAACCACCTTGCCATCTTCGATCCGGAAAAATTCATGCGCCCGCAAATGCGCAATGCGTCGCGTGGCGGGAATGCCCATAAAGGCCGCTTTCCAAGTTCCGATGTAAACACAGCCACATCCAACCCAGAAGTGCCCATGATGATCGACACCTTGAACAACAATCTGCTCACGCCGTTCCATATCCGGCATCGCAGTCAACAACGGCCCAAGGGCCGCAGACCACAACCCATCATGCCCTGTCACATCCCCCATCGGATGCATCAACCGGATCAACGCATCATCTGCAAAACACGACCCATCTACCGCAGAGGGTTCATCATACATCGCCCGACGCCACGCGCCCAAAACTTCAATCTTCATTTTGCCTCAAAAACTTTGGGGGTAAGGGGCAAAGCCCCAAAAGTGGGTGGAGGGCGTCCCGGAAAGGTGCCAGTGGCACATTTCAGCCCGGAACGCGCGGCAGCGCAGGGGGCGGGTGGGAACCCGCCCAGCTTAAAACTACTCAGCTGCATCGCGGTAAGGCGCACCTTCACCATACGGCACATTCACACCACCATACCTGCGCACACGCACGTTGCACTGTTCAGCATGGCCGACAAAGCCCTCCAACATGCACAGACGTGATCCGTATTCACCGACAATTGTCGCGGCCTCATCCGTCACAACACGCTGATAGCTGTGCGTTTTCAGAAACTTCCCAACCCAAAGGCCACCGGTATATCGGCCCGCTTTTTTCGTCGGCAAAGTATGGTTCGTTCCAATGACCTTATCCCCGTTCGCCACGTTCGTACGCGGACCAAGGAACAACGCACCATAGTTGGTCATGTTCGCAAGGAACCAGTCATCGCGGTCGGTCATCACCTGAATATGCTCGGACGCAATATCCTCGGACACAGCCAGCATTTCGTCATAGCTGCCACACAAGATGATCTCGCCATACTCATCCCACGACACACGCGCGGTTTCAGCAGTCGGCAGTATCTTCAAAATCCGGTCAATCTCGGACATCGTATCTTCGGCCAGCTTGCGGGAATTTGTGATCAGAACGGCGGGGGAGTTATACCCATGCTCCGCCTGCCCCAGCAAATCTGTGGCACACATTTCGCCGTCCACGGTTTCGTCTGCAATCACACAAGTCTCTGTCGGGCCTGCGAACAGATCGATGCCCACACGACCAAACAGTTGTCGTTTGGCTTCGGCCACAAACGCATTACCCGGTCCGACCAACATATCAACCGGCTTGATGGACTCGGTCCCGATCGCCATGGCGCCGACAGCCTGAACACCGCCCAGCACCAAAATCTCATCCGCGCCGCCTTCTTTCATCGCGGCAACAATCGCAGGGTGCGGCTTGCCATTCACGGGGGGTGCAGATGCCACAACGCGCGGTACACCGGCAACCTTCGCCGTCAACACAGACATATGCGCCGATGCCACCATCGGGAACTTGCCACCGGGCACATAACAGCCCACGGAATTCACAGGAATGTTCTTGTGACCCAAGATCACGCCCGGCATCGTTTCAACTTCGACATCGGTCATCGACGCACGCTGATGTTCGGCAAACGTCCGGATCTGAGTTTGCGCAAACCGGATGTCGTCCATTTCGCGGGTTGTGACCTTCTGCATGGCGGCCTCAATTTCGCTGTCACTCAACACAAAAGCTTGCGGCGTGTAGTTGTCGAACTTTGTCGACAGGTCCCGAACAGCCGCATCGCCACGGGTTTCAATATCGCCCAAAATGCCTTCGACAGTGCTGCGCACCTTTGCATCATCTTCGGCACGTTCCGCTGCTGGTTTGCCACGCTTCAAATATTCGGCCATATCCGGTCACCTTGTTTCTTGATCAACCGTAATCTAGCCGCTTCTTACGATGCCTCAAGCTATTTTTGCATACGTGTGCAAAAATTCTTACAGGTGCTTTTGGCAGAACTGTAATGCAAATGCTGTGGCCTGGGGGGTTTGATCCGGATTGCGGATGCGTCCGATGATCAAATGACCGTTGGGATCCTGCCCGTTTGGCATTTCCAAAGCACCAGTCACCCCACCCCAATTTTCCATCATTGTAACAATCTTTGGCGGTGCAATCACACTGTCATTCGGGCTGTAAATAAACGCTGCAGGCACAGTAAGCTTTGACACGTCAACTTCATCCCCTGCCTTTACCGCGTCATTCATCGTAAAACCCGCGACTGATGGGTACGAAGTCGTCCAATAGGTCGCGTGATCTTCGCTAAGGGGTTGGAAGCTGCGGGTCTTACCAAACACGTAAGGTCCCCACTTTTTCACACCGGGCAAATTCAGAATAAACGTCAGCAACCTGCTGGCGATTCCGAAATTCGGAGAGATAAAGATCGCAGCCGCAATCTGGTCCACACTGTGGCCCAAAGCATCCACCACCAGCGGCGCCCCCATCGAACAGCCGACGACCACAACCTTGTCCCCAAGGGTGCGACCGATCTGAACCGCCTCTAACGCATCTGCACGCCAGTCCTTGAAGGTCGCCTGCCCCATCGCGGCCCCGTCGCGACCATGGCCTGTCAGGCGATTAAAATACAGGTTGGCCCCCAAACCCTTTGCCAGATCATCAGCAAAGGGACGGGTTTCCTCGGACGTGGCAGAAAAGCCGTGAATGTAGACAACTGCGACGGGGGTGTTCACACCCGCCTCACCGTTCCAGACAACGCGTTTGTGCACGTCATGGCGCAAGTCGGGAACCTGTGCCTCGGCTGCCGCCAATCGGGCGTCCAGTGTTTGCAGATTATCCAAGGACATTTTTAGCCATTGGACGGTAAATTACCAACAACGCAGCGATTGCCACAGCAAAGATCACAGCAGGAACCAATGTGATCGACAGATGCAATGCGTTGATTGCTTCCGGCAATTGGTCAATCCGACCTTCGGTGGTTTCTTTCCAGCCGTAGGCACCAAGGATCGTCGTCAACGTCAGTGGAGCAAAGGCATTCGCCACTTTCTGACCAAACAACCACAGACCCGAAAACGCACCCTCGATTGCCTCGCCCGAGGTGCGGCGCGTGACGTCCATCAGATCAGGATACATCGCCCACGGGATTTGCTGATACGATCCATTGGTAAAGCCTGCGATGATGAACAGGCCTGCAATTGCCGTGACATTTACCGACGGAAGTGCTGCGTACAGCACAAACAGAAGCGCAATGTATAAGGACAGGCCAACGGCCAAAGCACCAACTTTACCAAGTCGTGCAGACATATAGACCCACACTGCTTGGCTGATGATTGAGCCCAGAACGAACATGGCAAACATTGTGGCCATGACGCCCAGATTGCTGGCCAAATCTGACAGCAATGTCTGACCGTCATCAATGATCAAATAAATCGCCGCAAACGGTAGACCTGCGGTAATCAGCGCAACAGCCATCGTCATCAGACCGTAAAGCAAGGTCAGAACCAGAAACGTCCAGTTCGAAAACACCAAAGACAACATCCCAACAGGCGAGATTGAGCTGGGTTGTTCAATCCGTGGCGCCTTGCGTGTGGCAAAGACCGAACCCCAAATCGCCAAAACAATAACGGGGGCTACAACCAAAGCGGCGAACAAATGCCCTTCACGACTGTCACCCGCAAGAACCGGGATCAACGCGCCCCCGATTAGAATGCCAACACTGGCAAATGCCATGCGCCACGCCGTCATCGAAGACCTTTCTTGCGGGTCCTGTGTCATTTCACCTGCAGTCGCACCGTAAGGAATAGACACCATGGTGAAGCCGATGGTTGCCAGCACAAAAAACGCGCCAACCCACAGGGCAGACGACGTTGGCGTCATGCCGCCGGGCGCGGCAAAGATGCCAACAATGCCAACTGCTAAAACCACCGCACCTACAATCATCCAAGGTGCCCGACGGCCCCAGCGGCTGTGGGTTTTGTCCGATATGTATCCAATGATAGGATCAGTGATAATATCAAAGACCAAGACACTGGTGGTTACCAACCCCGCCATACCAATCGGCACCCCCAGATAGTTTGTCAGAAATGCCACGATTAGCAGCTGTTTGATGATTACGAACACCACAATGCCCATATCCGCCAAGCCCCAGCCTGCCTTTTGCCCAAGTGATAATGCCATGATGTGTTCCCCCGTTTTCGCGACCCTAGGCGGAACTGTGCCACAGGCAAAGCGGGTCCGTACGTCACTTAAGCTAACGGTTAACCGATACGTTTCAAGGTTTCCCACTCGATCGCCAGTTTCAGTTTTAAATCATTGATGACCTGCTGCTGGGCCTTTCGACCCGCATCATCCGTCACTGCTGTCAGTTTGGCCTGTGCTGCCGCAATATCATCGCGCAGCACGGCCAAGGGTGATGGCAGGCCTTGCGCCGATTCTAACCTGATTTCGGACAGATTGGTCATCTCTTTCAGATGAGTTAGCGGCTTGCCCTGCCCAGCCAGATTGTCCATCTGCCCTTCCGCGCGTGCCTTGGCCAGTTGAGCCTCAATCAGGTCATGCAACGGATGATCCATCAACCAAGCACCTCGATGATCGCAGTCTCGGTCATTTTTAATGCACGGTCATCTGAAAATCGATGATCGGCCCCTTTCACCAATGTCAGACGGATATCGTCACCAGTTGCATGGGCGAACAGCTTGTTTGCAGTCTCAACGCTTACATCCTCATCCGCGTCGCCTTGCAGGAAACGTGTGGGGAATGGCAGATGTAATGGGGACCGCAGGACCAATTGTTCCCGCCCGTCTTCGATCAGGCGCTTCGTGATCGGATACGGGTCGCCGTAATCCGAGGGCACATTGATAACCCCTTCTTGTTGCAACAACCGACGTGCGCCTTCCCCGAAGGACGCCCAAAAACCATCCTCGGTAAAATCTGGCGCTGCCGCGATTGTGACCAATCCCTCAAATTTTTTCGGCATCCGTTTCGCTAGAAGCAGCGAAATCCACCCCCCCATAGATGACCCGACAAGCACTTGTCGCCCATCGGTCAGCTGTGTAATCGCCTGAAACGCGTCTTCGGCCCAGTCGCCAATACACCCATCAGTGAACTTTTCCGACGATGACCCATGCCCGGAATAGTCAAACCGCAGGAACGCACGACCTTGCGCACTGCACCACTGTTCCAAATGCACCGCCTTGGTTCCATCCATATCCGACATAAACCCGCCCAGAAAAACGATTCCCGGACCTGTTCCAGCAGTGTGATGATAGGCAATTGTGCGCCCCGAAGGCGTAGAAAGCTGAGACTTCGTCATTCAAAATACCAAAAAGTTTGCATTGTTCTTCAATACGTTATGGCGCATCTATCAGCGAATAAAAGTAACCATCTTGTCACGTGACCTAATAGTCACCTATAAGGATTTCCATGGACAGCGTTTTCAAAGCCCTGAACGACCCCGCCCGCCGCGCACTGCTGGATGCATTGCGTGCCAAGGACGGACAGTCGTTGAATGATTTGGAACAGGTCCTGAACATGACCCGCTTTGGTGTCATGAAGCACCTGAAAGTGCTGGAAACTGCAAACCTGATCATCCCACGCAAAGTGGGGCGGTTCAAATATCACTACCTGAATGTCCTGCCCCTGCAGGACCTGATGGACCGTTGGATCGAACCGATGCTGGCACAGCCTGCGGCCCGTTCGATCAATGATCTGAAGACAAGACTGGAGATTACCATGACCAATAAACCCGCATTCATGATGCAGACCTTTATCAGCTGCACCCAAGACGCCCTATGGGACGCCCTGACCGATGCCGACGCGCACAAGAATTTCGTGTTCGTGTCCGATGACACCAGCCGCGATGGCAATCAGGTGGTCTATAAAGGCGCTGATGGAACAACGATGTTGGTCTGCACAGAAACCGAACTGACCCCGAAAACACGCATCGATTCCACGTTTGAACCGCGTTGGGCTGGCCCCGATGTACCACTGGAAAAATCCACCTTTGCCTACATCATCACGCCGCAACCCGATGCCTGTATGTTGACGCTGGAACATTACAACATCCCTGCTGGTCAAGAAGGCATCGCGGACGGTTGGTCACGTACAATTTCCAGCCTGAAATCATGGTTAGAAACCGGCACAGTCACCAAATTCCCATTCCCCCAAGCATAAGGATACAGAACAATGAACGAGATTTTCCCAACCGAACTGGGCATCCTTGCCTGCCTTGCCATCTTTGCCGCTTTCATGTGGGTCCCCTACATCGTCGGCATTGCCAATGACCCCTCACAAGAGGATGCTTTCGATACGCCCGCTGATCAGCGCAATCTGCGCCCTTGGGTCCAACGTGCCTATCGTGCACATTTGAATCTGATCGAACAACTGCTCCCTTATGCCATCCTTGTGCTTTTGGTAGATCGCGTCGATGGGTTCACTGTGCTGACCTATTTCACCGCCATCGCCTTCTTCTGGCTGCGCGTTCTGCACGCGGTTGGCATGATCACAGGCTATGCCAAAATGCCCGTCCGCCCATTGCTGTTCACAGGTGGCTGGATCTGCATCGCAATCATGGCATTCAGCTTTTTCGCGGCGGTGCCCTAAAACGCAAAAAGGCCGCTGGGATACAGCGGCCTTTTCAAATTTGATCGCGGTCGTCTTAGCCCCCGACGTATGCGCCCTGTGTCGGACGATAAAATTCTTTCTGATTGTGCAAACGTCCCAGCAGTTCATGCACTTCACGTGTGCCTTCACATTCGCCCTTACTGGCAATCGACAATTCACGCTTTTTATCCAACAAAGCAGTCTCGATCAGGTCCAGATCATCAACGGACAGTTTAAAGTCTGTGTTTGGCATTGGCATGATTGCGATCCTTTGTGATTAAATTGCGACGTTTCCTATAGGCAACATATCGTCCCCCACTTTGGGTTACAAGGACAACAAATTTCATAATAACAATGCGTTATATTGTATTCATATACACACGATGCTGCAGATGCAGCACGACCCCGTTGACGCCAATGCGCTAAACCGCCAAAAGCACGTTGAGATCATAACCCGCAACCGGGCGTCCCGTAGGCGCCAAACCGATGAGGAGCGCCAAAACAATGGCCCAAATCACCCTTACCCTTCCCGATGGCAACGCACGTTCCTATGACGCAGGCATCACCCCCGCGCAGGTCGCGGCCGACATTTCCAATTCCTTGGCGAAAAAAGCCATTTCCGCCACAGTAAACGGCGAACATTGGGACATGCAGTGGCCCGTGAACGTGGACGCAGACATCGCGATCCACACCATGAAGGATGACGATCAAGCGAACGAGCTGATCCGCCACGACCTTGCCCACATCATGGCGCGTGCCGTGCAAGAAATCTGGCCCGACGTGAAAGTCACCATCGGCCCCGTGATCGAAAACGGCTGGTACTATGACTTCGACCGCGCTG
>JBMZCY010000034.1:0-14362 GCA_049613825.1 Planktomarina sp. | reverse complement strand
TGCGATGTGCAGCGCCCGATCAGCGGGATCAGCCCTTTGCGGCGCGAACAGATTTGTCCTGATCGTAGAACGGCATTTCTTCAGCGGTTGCCGCAAGTTCTTTTCCATCCGGCTGAACCACTGTCAGCTTTGTACCAGCAGACGCAACGGACGGGTCCAAGCGGGCGATTGCGACCGAATAATCGTTCAGCTCAGACGACAAACCATAGGTGATAACACCCACGTCTTTATCACCTTGTTTGACCCGTGCGAACATTTCCATCTGGTCCATGCAGTCAGACAGTTTGACACCGAAAATCTTGAACCGTTCTTTGCCCTTTGAAGCATAGTGGTTTTCCGATCCGATAAAGCCTTCTTTCCCTGGTGACACCGTGAAGTCCAAGCCCAATTCCCACAATGTGTCGCCACATGTTTCGTCTTCGAACGGGAAGGTTTCAGAGTTATCCCCCGGATAGAACAGCAGATAGCTTTCAATCCGCAACATATCCAAGGTGCTGAATTGTGTTGGACGTACGCCCATGCTTTCACCATCAGACAGGATATTGTCCCAGACGTGGACTGCATCTTTACGGCTGACGAAAATCTCATACCCCCGCTCACCTGTGTATCCAGTACGCGAAATCATGACATTTTTGCCGAACAATTTCGTGTGCATGATACCAAAATAAGCAAGATCGCGAATGCCATCGATATGCTTGGCCAACAGGTCAACCGCAACTGGCCCCTGCAAAGACATATCGTGCAGATCATCATCCATAATCACAGCACAATTTTTGGCAGCCGCAACGGATGTCAGTTGTTCCATGCCAGTCCCAGTCCCGTGCACAACCATCCATGTGTTTGGCGCAAGGTGATAGATGATACAATCATCAATGAACTTGCCTTCGCTGTTCAGCATGGATGCATATGTGGATCGGCCAACGCCGATCTTTTCAACATTTCGGGTTGTGACACGATCTATCACATAGGCTGCATCCTCACCAACAACGTGAACTTTCTTCAAGCCAGACACGTCCATTAGACCGGCTTTGGTCCGGATCGCTTCATAGTCGGCTTTGGCGCGTTCAGGGGTGTTATCGTAGAACCAAGCGGTTCCCATGCCATTCCAGTCTTCCAACTCACCGCCAATTTCAGCGTGACGGTGTGCCAATACAGAATGTCGCCAGATAATAGCCATGTGTTTTCCCCCTGCGGAATCTAATTGTGTTCTATGGTATTCAGCCCGACCCGATTTTAAAAATCAACACCCATATTCAGATTTATTTCCTGTCAGGAAATTTTGGTGCATATTTTTGACCACTTCATTCGCCCCTGGGATTTCATCACGGCGGCCCCGACCGAACATTTTCTTGACAAAATCGACAATCGCACTTCGTATGAGGCAAAAAATATTACCAACAGGAAACTAATATCCTGTTTCAACAAGGGAGAGTGAAAAAATGGATGGCAACCTGAATGCCTTAACAACGGTATTCACCGAGTTCTATTACTGGGTGACCGTCGTATTTATGTTTTTGATCCACGTTGGATTTTGCATGTACGAAGTGGGGGCAAGCCGCCGCCGCAACCACATGCATACATTGATGAAAAACGTCATGGTGATCCCATTGGTCACGGTCACGTTCTTCTTCTTCGGATGGTGGATTTATTGGGCCTTCCCAATGTTTCCCTTCTTTGGTGGCTTGGATTTAGAGGCTGGTGCAGCAAACCTGCCATGGTCTGAAAATATGGGGCCAAACGCCGGGGATCGAATCACTGGTGTATTCTGGGCAGCCTTCTTGCTGTTTTCCTGGACGGCCGCATCAATTGTGTCTGGGTCTGTTATCGAACGCATCCGCTCCTCAGCCCTTTGGGTACATGCAGTACTGATCGGGTCCGTATGGTGGATCATCGATGCGGCCTGGGGCTGGCACTACGGTGGCTGGATGGTCAAATATCTGGGCTATCACGATGCATATGCATCCGGTGTTATTCACGCGATTGCTGGTGGGTATGCGTTGGGTGTGATCATGGTATTAGGTCCACGGATCGGTAAATTCATGTCCGATGGTACACCACGTGATATTCCACCCCATAATCCTTGGATGCTGACCATCGGTATTTTCCTGATCTATACAGGGTTCTGGGGTTTCTATGCGGCATGTAACGTCCCAGCGATTTCACCAGAGGCGATCGGTGGTCAAATCACAGGCACAACTTGGACCGCCACGAACATCTATCTGGCACCGACATCCCTATCCGGGATCACGTTCAACTTCTTGATGTCCCTATCAGGTGGCTTGATGGCAGCATATATCGTGTCCAAAGGCGATGCGTTCTGGACATTCTCCGGCGGTTTAGCTGGGGTTATCACGGCATCTGCAGGGAACGACCTATACCATCCGATCCAAGCGATGATCATCGGTGGCATTGGCGTGGTGATCGTTTATAAACTGCACTATTGGGTCGAACGCAGATTTAAGCTGGATGATGCTGTCGGTGCAGTCGCGGTTCATGGCTATGCAGGTGTGGTTGGTCTGATCATTTCTGGCTTCGTCCTGTGGGGTGTGCCGTCATCACCGTTTGAAGGCTACGCAACCATAAGCCCATGGGGTCAAACCATTGGTGCAGTCATTATGTTTGGTGTTCTGGGTTTCCTCCCTGCGTATGTTGTTACCAAAATTCAATCGAAATTGGGTGTTCTACGCATTCCAGAAGAAGTTGAATTGCAAGGTTTGGATTTTGCTGAAAACGCAGCTTACGAAGAAGCAAAAGCCGACATTATTGCAGCAAACAAGGCCCATTTGGCCGCTAAATCTGGCACATAAGGAGAATAACTCATGTCAACAATTGGATATGAAAATTGGGCCGTTGATTTGGCCGAAGTGGGCGCAATCTATCCCTTTCAGGGATGGGAAGTATTCATGACAGTCCTAGGCGTCGCATTATGGATCGGCTGGCACGTAAAACAATTCCGGAGTGAAAGCCGCGAATTGGAAGAGGCCAGAACAAGTCTAAACGCTGACACCGTCAGTATATCGATTGAACGATACTGACAGATCAAATATGTTTGGAAAAGGCGCCATCTTCGGCGCCTTTTCTTTTCCTTAAGGGAAAAAATGTTTCCCCTGTGTTGATGGAAACTCACTTCGCTGATAGTCTTAGAATCAATCAAAGCGGTACATGAAGGACTGTGAATATGTGTGGAATTGTCGGTCTTTTCTTAAAAGACAAATCGTTAGAAACCGAACTTGGGGCGATGCTAACAGATATGCTGATCACGATGACTGATCGTGGGCCTGACAGTGCTGGCATCGCCATTTATGGTACAGAATCAGAAGGCAACACCAAGCTGACCGTTCAGTCAGACACGCCAGATGAAGACTTCGATAAGTTGAAGAAAGACCTGAAAAAGGAAATCAAGGGCGACGTCGATATCGAAGTTGTCAGCACCCACGCCGTGCTGGAAATCCGCGCAGATCAAATGGCCGCAGCCCGTGCTGCGCTGAAAGAAATCCGCCCGAACGTGCGTGTGATGAGCCGTGGTGAAACGCTGGAAATCTATAAAGAAATCGGCCTACCCAAAGACGTGGCAGAACGCTTTGAAGTCGCAAAGATGTCGGGAACACACGGAATTGGTCATACACGTATGGCGACCGAATCAGCGGTAACAACCATGGGTGCGCATCCTTTCAACACAGGCGATGATCAGTGCTTGGTCCACAATGGCTCACTGTCCAACCACAACTCGCTGCGTCGCAAACTGCGCCGTGACGGGGTACATATTGAGACCGAGAACGACACCGAAGTCGGTGCAGCTTACCTGACTTGGAAAATGCAAAACGGTGCATCGCTTGGCGAAGCGTTGGAAAGCAGCCTGCAAGATTTGGATGGTTTCTTTACCTTTGTTGTCGGCACCAAAGATGGTTTTGGTGTGGTCCGTGATCCGATCGCTTGCAAACCCGCAGTTATGGCCGAAACTGATCAGTATGTTGCTTTCGGGTCCGAGTATCGCGCGTTGGTGAACCTACCGGGCATCGAAGACGCCCGTGTGTGGGAACCAGAACCAGCAACTGTCTACTTCTGGAACCACAACGACACCGATTCAACATCTGGAAAGGCTGCGTAAGATGCAAACACTTGACCTGACAGAAATCGGCCTGCGCGAAGTAAACAAAACATTACATGCACAGTCCGAGACGACAAACCAAACCGCGTGGACCATTGAAAATGCCCGTGGATCGCACGCGATTGCTTGCGGATTGGACGCACCTATTGAAGTGACGGTCAAAGGATCGACCGGCTATTACTGTGGCGGTATGAATCAGCAGGCAACTGTGAACATCCATGGCTCGGCCGGTCCCGGCACTGGTGAAAACATCATGTCCGGCAAGATCGTCATCGAAGGTGACGCCAGCCAGTATCTGGGTGCGACAGGCCATGGTGGCTTGATCGTTGTCAAAGGCAACGCATCATCCCGATGTGGGATTTCCATGAAAGGTGTGAACATCGTTGTTAAAGGTAACATCGGTCACATGTCTGCGTTCATGGGCCAATCTGGTAACTTGGTCGTCTGCGGTGATGCAGGCGATGCGTTGGGCGACAGTTGTTACGAAGCACGCTTTTTCGTGCGCGGTTCCGTCAAATCACTGGGTGCTGATTGCGAAAAGAAAGAAATGCGCGTCGAACATCTGACCTTGCTGCAGGGCCTTTTGGACGAAGCTGGCATTGATGCTGATCCGAAGGACTTCACCCGATATGGGTCTGCACGTAATCTGTATAACTTCGACGTTGATAACGCTGGCGCGTATTAAGGACACTTGGACATGAGCAATAAGAACATTCCGAATACAACTCCGCGTCAATCTGCGACATTCACCCAAGATGTGAACAGCGACATTCGCCGTGCAGCGGCAACCGGCATTTACGACATCCGTGGCGGCGGCGCGAAACGCAAGGTTCCGTCCTTTGACGACCTGCTGTTTATGGGGGCCTCCATCAGTCGTTACCCATTGGAAGGGTACCGCGAAAAATGCGAAACCTCTGTCACCATCGGTGGCCTAAACGCAGAAAACCCGATCGAGCTGGATATTCCAATCACGATCGCAGGCATGTCATTTGGCGCGCTTTCGGGTCCGGCGAAAGAGGCTTTGGGCCGTGGTGCATCCATGGCGGGCACATCAACGACCACGGGCGACGGTGGCATGACGCCTGAAGAACGCGGTCACTCCAATAAGCTGGTCTATCAATACCTGCCATCGCGGTACGGTATGAACCCTGATGATCTGCGCAAGGCGGACGCGATTGAGATCGTGGTGGGTCAAGGTGCCAAACCCGGCGGCGGTGGTATGCTGCTTGGTCAAAAGATCAGCGACCGTGTGGCGGGCATGCGTAACCTGCCCAAGGGCATTGATCAGCGGTCAGCCTGTCGCCATCCCGATTGGACGGGTCCAGATGATCTAGAAATCAAAATCCTCGAGCTGCGCGAAATCACGGGCTGGAAAGTTCCGATCTATGTGAAGGTTGCGGGCGCACGTCCGTATTATGACACCACATTGGCTGTAAAAGCAGGCGCTGATGCGATTGTTCTGGACGGCATGCAAGGCGGCACGGCTGCCACGCAAGATGTGTTCATCGAACACGTCGGCCAGCCGACTTTGGCGATCATCCGTCCAGCGGTGCAAGCGCTGCAAGATTTAGGCATGCACCGGAAGGTTCAGCTGATCCTGTCGGGTGGTATCCGGTCTGGTGCAGATGTGGCCAAGGCCATGGCACTGGGGGCTGATGCTGTTGCCATCGGGACTGCGGCTTTGATTGCTTTGGGCGACAATGATCCCAAGTACGAAGCTGAATACAACGCGCTTGGCACAACAGCAGGCGCATATGATGACTGGCACGAAGGTCTGGACCCTGCAGGCATTACCACGCAGGACCCCGAACTGATGGCCCGGTTTGACCCCATCGAAGGCGGGCGCCGTTTGCGCAACTACCTAAAGGTTATGACCCTCGAGGCGCAAACAATTGCGCGTGCTTGCGGTAAGAACCACCTGCACAATCTGGAACCAGAAGATCTGGTCGCGTTGACAATGGAAGCCGCCGCAATGGCCAAAGTTCCACTATGTGGCACCGACTGGTATCCCGGCAAACCAAACGCATCTTACTAAAGACCTGAAAGGCGCGTTCCTCGGACATGGGACGCGCCTTTTTTGCATGACCACGAATTGTATACAAAAGAAGACAGGGAATAAAACGATGGCAACAGACCTCGCTCAATTTGCCGAAGACAACGGCGTAAAATACTTCATGATTTCGTTCACTGATCTGTTCGGGGGACAACGGGCCAAGCTGGTCCCTGCCCGTGCGATTGCAGATATGCAGGAAGACGGCGCTGGCTTTGCAGGCTTTGCCACATGGCTGGACCTGACCCCTGCCCACCCTGATATGCTAGCCGTTCCTGATCCAGAGGCGGTGATCATTCTACCGTGGAACAAGGAAATTGCATGGGTGCCAGCCGATTGCGTTATGGAAGGTGAACCTGTTGAACAAGCGCCCCGCAATGTTCTGCGCAAACTGATCACAGAAGCCGCCGAAGAAGGCATGCACGTCAAAACAGGGATCGAAGCAGAATTCTTCTTGCTGACCCCTGCGGGTGATCAGATCAGCGATAGCTTCGACACAGCAGCCAAACCTTGCTACGACCAGCAAGCCTTCATGCGCCGCTTGGATGTCATTCGTGAAATCAGCGACAACATGTTGGAACTGGGCTGGAACCCGTACCAGAACGACCATGAAGACGCGAACGGCCAGTGGGAAATGAACTGGGACTTTGACGATGCGTTGAAAACGGCTGACAAGCACAGCTTCTTTAAGTTCATGACCAAATGCGTCGCAGAAAAGCACGGCTATCGCGCGACATTTATGCCTAAGCCTATCGAAGGTCTGACAGGCAATGGCTGTCACGCACATATCAGCGTCTGGGATGCACCGGGTGCCGAAAGTAAAGTCAATGTCTTCGCAGGCGAAGGCACAGGTCAAACCGGCGAATTAGGCCTGTCGGAGCGTGGCAAGCATTTCCTTGGTGGGATCATGAAACACGCTTCCGCCTTGGCTGCGATCACGAACCCTACAGTGAACAGCTATAAACGTATCAACGCGCCGCGCACGACTTCGGGGGCCACATGGGCACCAAACACAGTCACTTGGACCGGCAACAACCGAACACACATGGTGCGTGTTCCAGGTCCAGGGCGCTTTGAATTGCGTCTGCCAGATGGGGCTGCTAACCCTTACCTGCTGCAAGCGATCATCATCGCAGCTGGCCTGTCTGGTATTCGGTCCAAAGCTGATCCCGGCCCACGCCACGACATCGATATGTATGCAGAAGGCCACACGGTAACTGGTGCGCCTAAACTGCCGCTAAACATGCTGGACGCGCTGCGGGCGTATGACGCCGACGAAGGCCTGAAAGCCGCCATGGGCGAAGAATTCAGCGCTGCGTATCTGAAAATGAAGATGCAGGAATGGAACGATTTCTGTGGCCACTTCAGCCAATGGGAACGCGATAACACGATGGATATCTAAACCATCCTAAAGCTCAATTTCGAAAGGCCGTCTCATTTGAGGTGGCCTTTTTCATTTCGCGTAATTTCACCCACAAGAAAATTTCTTGACTAAAAAGGGTGATGACGGTCCACTGTGGTATGCAAAAACAAGGGAGTCACACATGACCAAACGCGTCGCTATCTTGGGCGCTGGACCATCGGGTCTGGCACAACTTCGGGCCTTTCAATCCGCAAAAGCAAACGGGGAAAACATTCCCGAAATCGTCTGCTTTGAAAAACAGTCGAATTGGGGCGGCCTGTGGAATTACACATGGCGCACGGGGTTGGATCAGTATGGCGAGCCTGTGCACGGATCAATGTACCGCTATCTTTGGTCCAATGGTCCAAAGGAAGGCTTAGAATTTGCAGACTATTCCTTCGAAGAACATTTTGGCAAACAAATCGCGTCTTATCCGCCCCGCGCGGTGCTGTTCGACTATATCGAAGGGCGGGTATTGAAGGCTGGCGTGCGGGACATGATCCAGTTTGAAACGGCTGTGAAACACGTCGACTACGACGGGTCCAAATTCCAAGTCACTGTGCGCGACCTGCCGACAGACACACACCGGACCGAAGAATTTGACCACGTGATCTGCTGCACCGGACACTTCAGCACGCCAAACGTTCCACATTTTGAAGGGTTCGACAAATTTCCGGGCCGTGTGCTGCATGCCCATGATTTCCGTGATGCGGTGGAATTCAAAGATCAGGATGTTTTGATCATCGGCACATCCTATTCCGCAGAAGACATCGGATCGCAGTGCTGGAAATATGGTGCAAAATCGATCACCGTCAGCCACCGCACAGCCGCAATGGGCTTTGACTGGCCGGATAACTGGGCAGAAGTGCCCTTGTTGACACATATGGATGGCAAGACAGCCCACTTCAAAGACGGATCATCCCGCGAAATTGACGCTGTAATCATGTGCACAGGGTATCACCATCACTTCCCGTTCATGGCTGAAGATCTTAAACTGCGCACAGCCAACCGTTTGGCCACCGCGGACCTGTACAAGGGCGTAGCGCTCAATGCGAACCCTGATCTGTTCTACATTGGGATGCAGGATCAGTGGTTTACCTTCAACATGTTTGACGCGCAGGCGTGGTGGGCGCGTGATGCGATTATGGGAAAGATTGAAATCCCTGATCTGGCCATACGCGAAGCAGATGTGGCCGATCGTGTTGCGCGCGAAGATGCAGGTGAAAATGATTATGACGCGATCTGGTATCAAGGCGATTACATCAAGGAACTGGTGGCCGAAACGGATTACCCGACCTTCGACCTGGAAGGCGCGTGCAATGCGTTCAAGGAGTGGAAGGGTTTCAAAAAGCAGGGCATCATGACCTTCCGTAATAATGGACATAAGTCGGTAATGACCGGCACAATGGCCCCGAACCATCACACCCCTTGGAAAGACGCACTGGACGATAGTCTGGAAGTGTATTTGGAGAATTAGATCAATGTGGGAACGCCTGAAACACATAGGACCCAGTGTCTTTGCAAGCACCTTATTTTGGGCGTTTATCTTCTATTTGGGGTCCCGCATCGGCGCAGGCGAACGCATGGAAGGTGACCGAGGCATAATGCGTTGGATCGCCGAAGGTTTGAACGCTCTTGCTGATGGACTTGGCCCACAGGTTTTCGGATATGGTGTCATGACTGCAGCCATCTTCGGTGCTGTTTTTACTGCAGTGCTGCTATGGCGCAGCCCTTGGTTTTAAGGGGGCAATGCCTGTGTGGGGTCTCGACCTTCACTCTGACTGGCCCGCACAATTGGGTCGGTCATTGTCATTGCGACAGCTGCCGCAAGGCAACAGGATCCGCGTTTGTGACTTGGATTGGGCAACCTAATGGGGCTTGGGCATTCACCGGGCAAGCACCATCGACCTTTCAAAGTAGCGAAAAAGTGACGCGGGGATTCTGCGGAACGTGCGGAACACCACTGTTCTACAAATCAATAGCCTACCCAGATGAAACACATTTCTATGCGGCGCTTATAGACAATCCGGACAACGTTACCCCAACAGAGGTTTATTTCACTGCGGAAAAAGTCAGCTGGATCGTTATCCCAGATCATTTGCAGCCTGCAGAACTAAAAACCTAGCCGAGTAGGTTTATTACATTCCATATTATTTGGATGTTTCCGACACCGATAAAAAAACCAAGGTCTGTGACAAAGCGCCTTTATCCTTGACCGAAACCGAGAAAATCCTGTTGTCTAGGTCAAAAATTGCTTGCTCAAAACTGTCAGGGTGGTTCACGTCAGTATCTGCATGGCGCATAATCCCACCACAATTTTCGATGGCCTGCGTAAGACTTATCGCAAAGAAATCAGCGCCAGTTGTTCTGTATTTAAACGTCCAGTAGCATGCTTCTGCTAGTCCATCCAGATTACGGTACGACTGGCAAACGGGTGCCTCATCGACACCCAACCGCAACGGAAGATTTCTGGCGGACAGCTGCGAACAGTCTGCAATAACAGAAGCCGGAACAATAGAAAGCACGATTGCCAGACACAATCTCACTCTGCCACCAAGCTTTGCCCCGCGATCACCTGAAACGGAGTTGGCGGTGTGGCGCGGCTGACCCAATAGTATGTGTCGCCGAATTCCATAACAAACCAACCTTTCCAATCTTCGTCGCTGGGCCAGATAGACTGGAATTCCTCTGCCTCATCATCGATTCTCCACGCGCCACGCGCCGTCCTTGATCCGCCTTGGGCATACAAGCTAACCCCATCAGGTCCGAACCACTGGCGGTATTTTGCACCTTCCCAGCGGCCTACGGCTGTATTTCCGGTCAGCAAAGCGCGGATTTCATCACCTGACAGCTTGACGGCCTGTGCCCCGACCGGAAGTGCCATAACCGCCAAAACAATTGTAAGGAACGTACGCCGGATCATGGGGTGCGCGGCTTTGATTTAGTCGGGTCATAGGCCGCCAGATCTGCGCGAACCGTGGCAGGCAACCGCTTCTGATGGCCGTCCAGTTTCCCGATTTCAACAGCTGTCCCAGCATCGGTATGCGCCACATCAATCCGTGCCATCGCGATATTCTTACCCAATAGCGGCGATCGCATAGAGGAACACACCTCACCAATCTGCGCACGTCCAATATGGATGCAATCGCCGTGTGTCACATCAACAGCGCTGTCGATGTCCAACCCAACCAACTTACGCATCGGATTTTCTTTGCGCCGGATCAAGGCATCACGCCCGATGAAGTCGTCCGTCTTGGACTTCAAAGGACAGGTGAACCCTATACCGGCTTCGAACGGGTCAGTTTGATCGCTGAAATCATAACCCGCAAAGATCAAACCCGCCTCGATCCGCACCATGTCCAAAGCTTCCAATCCCATGGGTCGCAAGCCGTGATCTTGGCCTACCTCCCAAATTGCATCGAAAATCTCGGTACAATCCTTGGGGTGGCACATAACTTCGTACCCCAGTTCCCCCGTATACCCCGTTCGCGACAACACAAACGGTGTGCCGCTTTCATTGTGCAGGCGTGCAGGGGTGAAGCGGAACCAACCCAACTGATCAAATTCAGGATTATGCGGTGCAGTCCACGTAATCTTACGCAGCAGGTCACGGCTTTCAGGCCCCTGCACCGCCACGTTGTGCATCTGATCCGTCGAAGACCGGATTAAAACATTCAGACCCAGTTTTTCGGCCTGTTCCCGCATCCATTCGCCACCATAATCATTCCCGCCAATCCAGCGAAAATTATCTTTGGCCAGCCGGAATACAGTGCCATCGTCAATCATTCCACCGTGTTCATAGCACATCGCGGTATAGACCACCCCGCCCACAGGCAGCGTCTTCATGTTGCGGGTGAAGATGTACTGGCACAAGGCTTCGGCATCTGGTCCGTTCACCTCAAACTTACGCAGGGGTGACAGGTCCATGATGACCGATTTTTCCCGTACCGCATGGTATTCAGCAATAGGACCGTGTTCAGCAAAGCAGTTGGCAAGCCAATAGCCGTTGTATTCGATAAAATTGCGCGTGTGTTTTGCAAAGCTGTCGTGAAAACCGGTTTGTTTTGTCATCTTGGGTTCCGATTCTGGCGTGGCGCGGAATGCGATGGACCGCTGGAATGTTTCTTTGCCGCTGTAGGTGCGGACGTGAATGTCGGACGGGTTCCACCCGTTGGCAGGGCTGGTATCATCCGGGCAGGCGGAACTGACGCAAACAATATCCGTCAGCGCGCGCAACAACACATAATCGCCGGGACGTGACCAAGGTTCATCCGCATACATCACACCATGATCGTCAATCGCGGTGTTGAAGAAGAAGTTGATTGCCATCCAACCCGGGCGGCCCGTCACATTGTATTCAGAAAGCGCTTTATTGAAGTTGTCAGAACAATTGATGTGACCTGGATACCCAATGTCATCATAATACTTCGCAGCACAGGCCAGCGCAAATGCGTCGTGGCGTCCACAAGTGTCCTGCACCACTTCGACCAACGGCAGCATTTCCTGATCATAGTATTTCGCATGCAGACCCGGCATTGGATAGGCGTGCCCCATCAATGTTCGTGTCGTTGTCACATCCAGGGCATGTTCAATACCCTTGTCCAATTTCCGTGCGCTAAAACATTCAAAATCAGTACACTGACGACCATCTTTGTCGATGATTTGGATATAGTCCCCCGCCTTCACAAAGAACGCTTCCGCTGTTTGCGAATGGACCCGAATATCTTGCAACGGATCAGCCAACGGATCGGGCAATTCAAAGCCCTTATGCATCTTGATAACAGCCCGCTTCACCATCACGATCAGCGGTGTAGCGGTATCCTGACTTTCGTAATCCATCATACCGGAAGGATTGGGATGCGGTGCAGCAATTATAAGCGAACCTTCACGCTGGATCGGCAACTCGACTTCTGTTTTCGCAGGTGTTGTCGTTTCAAAGAACACCGCCGATTGAACGTTAGCCAAATCAATGCCACGTGCATCTAATCCCATACGTAAACCACGTAATGATTGATCCGAAGATTGTAACAGCGTTTTTAAACCGCGTCCGTCCCCATGGGCAAAACCACCAATAATATCAGGCGCCATTTTGCCTTTGGTATCGACGGCAATCACTTCGCATGGTTGTCCGCCTTCGTCATTGATCACAGTAATTTTGTCACCAGTCTCAACCGGGATCAAAACCGCACTGCAGCCTTCAACGACATAGCGCTCTGTTCCTGCTGGCATCGAAAAGACATTAGGCTGACTGATCACACTGGGGCGTGGTGGGCCTTTCACCACGTCGGGATAAATAGTATCGAGCACCGCGACCTCCTGCAAATGTTGCATAAGCGGAATAAAACTTTAACCTAATGAATATCGAGAGTCATTCAATCCGGCAATGTAAAAGGCACGTTATGACAAATAGAAACATAAACCTTCTGGGCTGGATCCTTTTCATCCTCTCCGCCCTAGGCTTCATTGTCGCCAGTTGGGGGCATTTTTGGTCAATGGTCGGGTCTGTGTTCTTTTTGGTGGCCTGCCTTGTTTTCTTGATTCCCTTCTTTCGGGAAGATGATTGATGTCGCTGACCCTCGGCCTGATCGCCGCTCTTTCGTGGGGCATTCATGATTTGTGTGTTCGGCATGTCAGTCAGACAACTGGCATCTTTGCATCGATCATTGCCGTCTTGGTATTCGGCTGCGTTTTGGTGGGGCCCGTCAGCCTGTTTGCATGGGGTGAACCCATGGGCCACGATGCCCTGAAATTGGCAATCCTTTCCGGCATCATGTTCGGGTTAGCAGCGATTGCGCACTACAAAGCATTCTCTATCGGGCCTGTTCGATTAGTCGCCCCGATCATTGGCGCCTATCCCATTTTATCGGTCGCATGGGCAATGGCCACGGGATCAGATGTCCCGATCCTGAACTGGATGGCAATTGGCTTGATCATTGCGGGTGTGGGCTACGTCGCGGGATCAGGCGGCGAAGCTGAATCCAGTGGCACTATGGCCCAGGCTATTGGATGGTCAATCGCGGCGGGAACCGGCTTTGCAATTACATTCGCCATTGGGCAAGCGGCATCTGCCAACGGCGGGGAACTATCTTTACTTGCCCCCACTCGCATTGCCGCGTTGGTGGTTGTCCTCACCATCGCGATCATCGCACGGGTCAATTACTGGCCGAAAGCAGCAGGAATATGGATATTGGCAATCATGGGTGTTTTAGACGCGATTGCTTTGGCCAGCGTCATTTCATCAGGTGGTTTAACCAACCCCGAATTCGCATCGGTTGCAGCATCCACCTTCGGCCTGATCACAGTTGTTCTTGCCGCAATTTTCTTGCGCGAGCGCCTTTCCCCAATGCAATGGTGTGCCGTTGCATTGGTATTCTGTTCTATTGCGTATCTTGGTCTTTAACCCAACCACCCTGCCGTTTTTTGCCTTTGGAGTGCGACCATAGCATTTCGCATCAGGATTGCGGTTGTGACGGGACCTACGCCACCCGGAACAGGTGTCACCCAGCCAGCGATATCCAGCACTTCGTCGGTATCAACATCCCCGACAATGCCGCCTTCGACCTGATTGATCCCGATATCGATCACCGCAGCACCCGGCTTGATCATGTCTTTGCCGATCAGATGAGCCACACCAACAGCCACAACGACCACATCTGCGCGCCGTGAATGCATCGCAACAGATCGCGTCATGTGATGACAAACCGTAACCGTCGCCCCTTCCGCCATCAGCATCATCGCGATAGGTTTGCCGACAATCTCGGAATGGCCGATCATGACAACCTCCAACCCTTCCATCGTCAGG
>JBMZCY010000033.1:0-14392 GCA_049613825.1 Planktomarina sp. | reverse complement strand
TCTGCCCCTGCGCCACAGCCTTGTCCAAGACCCTGCTAATACGTGCAAAAACATCCGCACGAGTCCGATGGTACGTCGCGACCGGACCATCACAATCCATATCACACATGTAAATTGCATCCGCCTTGGGTACGGCAGACGACCGAGAAGCACTGGCGGACCAATCCACGGCAATCACGCGGTCAAAGACACGCGGCAAGCCTACCTGCTGCAACACAAAATCCGCAATTGCCGCCGTATCATCCAGGTCAAATTGCGGCCGATCCACATCCAACACGGTATCACTGGCCACTGCCACAATCGTCGAATCATCGGGCGCAATCAACGGGTTCTTAGCATCTGCCCGCCATGCTTCGATCTTTGGATGGGGTTCACGTTTCCAGCCTTCGATCAGGATAAGATCGACAGGTTGCATCTGGATTAACAGATCGTTCAGCGAGGGTTCAGGCGTATCCCTCAATTCCGTCATCAACGCCCATCGCTTGCCCGAAGACAGCAACGCTTGCTGCGCCCCTGCATCGCGGTGTCGGTAACTGTCGCGACCGGGTTGATCGACATCGAAATCATGATGCGCGTGTTTCAAGGTCGAAACAGAAAACCCGCGCGCCGAAATCTCACTCACCAGCCGTTCCATCAAGCCGGTTTTGCCTGCATTCTTCCAGCCTGTGACACCAAAAACCTTCATACCATGCCCTGTGCTTTGGCCAGATCTTCGGGGGTGTTGATGTTGAAAAACGGGTCTACGTCATCGCTGGAAAACATCGCTTGCGCCATGCCATGTTTTTCGGCCCAGCGTAGAATTTTGCGGGTTCCGGCACGCAGTTCCATTTCCAGATCATCGGCAAGATCAACGGGCCACAGACCAAAGGTCGGATGCCACCCGTCCTTTGTTGCCGCCAAAGCAATCGGTTTCCCCTGCCGTTCAGCGGCCTGCATCAATTGCAACACAAGGTCCGATGGAAAGAACGGCGTATCCCCTGCCACACTCACAATATGCGTCGCCCCTTGTGATGCGGCCCAGCGCATACCGGACAGAACGCCCGCCAAAGGACCAGGGAAATCTGCGACGGTGTCCGGGATCACGGGGCAGTTGAAGGCGTTCCAACGGACGGCGTCACCGTTGGCATTGATGGCTGTATTCGCAGTCTGAAATGTGATGCGGTTCATGACTTGGTTCAGCAGGACGCCGGACCCGAGTGGCAGCAGAGCCTTGTCGCCGCCCCCCATACGACGGGCAAGGCCACCTGCAAGGATGATGCCGTAGGGTTGGGTCATGGGACATCCTTCCATGCTTGAAGTTGCGCCAGAAACTCAGGTTGCAACACTTCGCTTGGCAAGGCTGTATCTGGAACAATCAGTCGCGCTGTTCCCAAGTCAATAAGTGTTGCGCCATCAATCGCCCAAACAGTTTTCACGAAACTCCATTCCATTTCCGTGCGAATGCTAGGTCGCATTGCGATCACTTTTTCAGCAGAAAGAATAATATGATTTAAACCCGCAGAATCATTGTAGGTGCGGTGCAAGCGCACCATTGCGAAATGTTGACGCCACCAGATTATCAAAACCAATGCAGCGCCAAACACGGATCCAAATGGAACAGCCAACGGATGACTGTTGGGAAAAAACGCTGTTCCAAAAAAATATCCAGCGACGAAAAATGCGATCACCGCAAAGAAATTCCGAATTTCTTTCCATTTTGCGGCTTTGCGACGCGCGGGTGTGATCGGCTGCGTGACCGCACGTTTGTACAGATCATCAGGTATATCAAATTTAAGATCGTAAATCATACCTCAACATCCCTTACCAATCTCTCACCCCCAGCCACACACTGAAACCGCTGCCCGCGCATCCGGCCAATCAGGGTAAGACCAACCTGCTGCGCCAGTTCCACGCCCCATGCCGTAAACCCGGAACGTGAGGCCAGAACAGGTATCCCCATGATCGCGCATTTGATCACCATTTCAGACGTAAGACGGCCCGTCGTGTACAGGATTTTATCCTTGGCAGTCGCGTCATTGGCCCGCATCCATCCGGCGATTTTGTCGACGGCGTTATGACGGCCCACGTCCTCCATATACACCAAGGGCTGGTCGCCTTGGCACAGGACCGTGCCGTGGATCGCACCGGCATCAAGGTACAGGCTGGGCATTTGATTGATCTGGCCCGACAGGGAATAAAGCCAACTGGTGCGGACTTCGGCAGGGGGTAGGGTCACACCTGATATCCCCTCCATTATATCCCCAAATACTGTACCGACTGCACAGCCGGATGTACGGGTTTTCTTGGCCAGTTTCGCCTCATAGGTGCTGGTGCCGTCGGTGCGAACGACGACCATTTGCAATTCATCGTCATAATCTACTGCCGTCACGGTTTCATCCGCCGCCAGCATCCCCTGGTTCATCAGAAACCCCAGCGCCAGATAGTTGGGATAATCCCCGATAGTCATGGCCGTTACAATTTCCGCCCCATTCAGCCAAATCGTCAGGGGGCGTTCTTCGACGACGTTCAGGACAACTTCGGCCCCTGTGTGGTCGGTGGCCGTCACGGCGCGGGTCAGGCCGGGCAATGTGGGATCGGGGGCGATCAGAAGCGGTTTGCCCATGGGGGCCTCCTGTGGCAAGCGTTGTGCATACCTAAGCGGGAACATCCCACCCATGCAATCAAACCGATCCCTTTTTCTGCGCGGCACGTTGGATTCAGCGCCGTTCATTCTGGTCGTGGTCCCATTCGCGGGCCTGTTCGGAGTCGTCTCGGCCGAGGCAGGCCTGAACATCGTGGAAACCTTGGCGTTTTCGTTCATCGTGCTGGCAGGGACCGCGCAATTCGCGGCCTTGTCGCTGTTGCAAGACCAAGCACCTACGATCATCGCAATCCTGACCGCATTGGTGGTGAACAGCCGCATGGCCATGTATTCTGCCGCACTTGCCCCGCATCTGGGGTCGGCCCCGATGTGGAAGCGGGCATTGATTGCATACGGCATGGTGGATCAGGCGTTTGCGCTGTCGGATGTGGCGTTTCAGAAGCATACCGAATGGCGGTTGGATCAAAAGGTCGCTTACTATGCAGGGTCCACGACGCTGGTCTGTACGTTGTGGATGATTTGCACGTATTTGGGCGCGGTGGCAGGGGATGCCTTGCCCGAATGGCTGGCGATTGATTTTGCTTTGCCATTGGCGTTCTTGGCGCTGATCGCCCCTGCCCTGCGCACTGTGGCGCATCTGGCGGCGGCGTTGACATCTGCCATCGCAGCATTGGTGTTTATTTTTGTGCCCTTTGGCCTTGGCCTGCTGATGGCCGCGTTCCTGGCGATGATCGTCGGTGCCGAAGTCGAACGGAGGTTCCTACGATGACCCAAGCCTTCAGCGACGCAACCCTATGGACAGTCATCATCTGCCTTGGCATTGGCAGCTGGGGCCTGCGGTTTTCATTTCTGGCGTTGCTGGGGGATCGTGACTTGCCCGATTGGGTGCTGCGCCATCTGCGGTACACTGCGGTGGCAATCCTGCCTGGTTTGGTCATGCCATTGGTAATTTGGCCCGACGCCACAGGCGGACAGCCCGACCCTGCGCGGATCACAGCAGCGGTCGCAACGGTTGCTGTCGGATATTGGAGCAAGAACCTGATAGCCGCGTTTGGAACGGGCCTGCTCGTGCTTTATTCAATGCTGTTTCTGGCCGCCTGACCACGCCATTCATAGGCAATGGCAGCTTCCCGCGTTGCATCATTGTCCCGGAATTCACGGCTAATAACACCAGGCATACGCTGCACTTGGTTGTACAATGAATTCGGGAAAAACGACTGCCGCAGGGCCGCAAATTCAGGGGCGGCTTTCATCACTTGGGTCGTGCGTGTGGTACATAGTGCAGCAGGCACAGGTCCCGCCTTCAATGCCGCTTGATAAATCGCCTCGGCGGATGACAACGGCAGGTAAACAGTCTGCGTCTGAGTGTAAAATTCCATGCGCGAATGGAAATCTATATAGAAATCCATCGCCGCAGGGTTCATGCCGAACAACACATCATTGCGTTCCGGCACAGACTTACTGACAAAGGACCCTGCCCCATCAAACATCACCCGTTCCCGCGCATTGATCAAAAGTGCTGAATGCGCCCCGTTGTCGGACCCTACGTTCTTGATCGTCACCAACGTCACAGATGGCGGACGATCGTGCACATAGCGCGCGCGTTGCACATCCGCCTGCGGTGCGACCACAGCCACCCCCGAACAGCCAGTTAAAGCAAGGGTCGATGCCCCTACCAGAAACGCGCGACGGTCCATGGGATTAACCGTTGATCATGTACAGCAGCACCAGTGCTACCAAAATCAAAGCAACAGCCCAGACGGTGATGCTGATGAATTTACCGAACATCGCTTCGTTTTCAGTGATGTCTTGGCTGCCGTGTTTGTGGTCGTGATCTGCCATGTCTTCGATTCCTAGTCTGATCTTTGCGGTTTCACGTCATATGCGTCAAAAAACGCGGCTTGTCACGCGGTCACGCGGACGCATCTTCGATATCTTTAGCCAGTTTGAACCCGATGCGGTTCGGCTCGACGGCTTCCTTCGGCTTTGGCAGCGCCCGCAACATCATATTCAACTGGGTCACATGCTGAATTTGCTGCGTCTTCACCCCTGCGGCGTCACTGCCATAAAACGTCAACAGATCAGGATCAAAGAACCCCATCCCTTCGATCCGCATCACGCCTGCTTCACCACCAGTGAATCCCATGGCAACTTCGTGATCCGCGTCCAGCTGTTCTTCGAAATTCTTGATGTACATCACCAGACGATCATAGGCCCATTCCGCCGGCGATTTTTGCGCGACGGGTTTCTTCGCCACGTTTGCGGCGACTGCATCCGTGTTGGGCTTTTTGATTTTGGGGTCCGAGTGCGTTTCGTGCAGGCGCGGGATTGCTGTTGCTTCGAGGGCGTCGGCGATAGTGTGGGATTTGGTCATCGGGGCGGTCCTTTGGGGCAGGAATAGTCTGCTTTGTAAAAACTGAAATATACAGAGTTGAGGCCATCTCAAAACAGAGACCGATTATGTGGAATGCAATTTATAACTAATTCATAAGACGTCGGTTATGCAAACAAAGATGCCTATCACAACGTTTGTCTGGATGTTCGCGGTACCTGAGATTTGCTCCTATTTATACTGATCGGATTAGGAGTAGGTAGACCAATAATGCGATTACAACCAACGAAGCGAACCAACCGACAGCAAGATACATTTCGTTAATTTGATCCTCGATTCGCGCCCTCATTTCCTCAGCCTGATTCTTCGGAGCGTGCTTCCAAGCATCAAGTACCTGAGGTAGAATCGCAGCAAATCCATGTGCAATTCCTATCGGAAGAAGCCACAAAATGAGGGCAAATCCGAAAACGCTGGACGCAATGCCTACAATACTCCAACTGCCCACGAAAGCAGTGGCAATTGTCATCAAGACAACCACTGAGCTCAGGATTGAAACGAAAGCCATCAACAGGGCTCCGATCCGTTGCATGGGTGTCTTAGGGGCGGTTCTTGCCCAGAAGGAAAGCATACGTTGAATACTTACGTTCATACAGGTTTCCGTGATGCCGTTGTCGTTTTAGCATAGCTGTCATTGGAACGACGTCCAGCATCCTGTAAAATGAGCTCAAAAGCCATTCGATGGCTTTCAATGATCTTAATGCAAAGTCTGGACAACCCTACGCAACAATCCGCCACAAATACCGCCCCTTATCATCCAATTCCCGCGTCACCTCACCCGCGTGCCACAGATAGTTGCAGTGGGCCAACGCCTCGACCAGTGCATGGGAATACTCTCCATCGCCAATGTTCCGCTTGAAGATCGGCATGAACAGATCAGTCGCCGTCATAGGTTCAACCAGTTCTTTCCGCATCCGTTTCAACGCGCCGTGGTGGTTTTCGATCAACTGCTTCAATCGCAACGGCAAGCCATAGAACGGAGTCTTATGACCCGGCAGCGCAAGCTGATCTTCGGTTGCGAATTGTTGTAAACGCTCACAACTTTCAAGCCATTCAGCCAACGGGTTGGCGTCGGGTTCGGTCGGGTAGACACCGATGTTGCTGCTGATCGACGGGATGATCTGATCGCCCGTAATGACGATATCATCGCACCACAATGTCGCGTGACCCGGCGCGTGGCCGTTGCCAATGCGCACGGTCCAGTCGCGGCCCGCCATATGCAGCACCTGATCTTCGACCAGCCCCGTAAACCCCAGCGGGATTTGATGGGCGATATCGCTGAAATTGAACGGGCGGTCGTTGATGCGGGCTTGCACCAAATCTTCGCGCATGCCTGCTCGGCGGTAGAAATCGACCTGCTCTTCGGTATACGCCTCTTGCACGTCCAGCAGCAGCATGCGGGACATCAAGTATGCGGTGCGGGTGGCCAGCAGTTCAGCGCCCTGTTCCATAAACCAGCCGTTAAACCCGATATGGTCAGGATGGTGATGGGTACAGATAACGCGCTTCACAGGTTTCCCCGCCAGCGGTCCGGCCAGCAAGGTATCCCACATCGCAGGCACCTTGCCCCACTTCATCCCCGTGTCAATCAGCGTCCATCCGTCACCATCGTCCAGCGCGTAGATGTTCACATGATCCAGCGCCATGGGCAGCGACAGGCGCAGCCACAGTATACCGTCCACCACCTGCACCGCTTTGCCGGGTGCAGGGACATCGTTCAGGGGGTAGGTGATTTTAGACATAGGGCGGGGTTATGCCGCGAAGTCTTCAACCTCAAGCGTATACAGCGCTTCGGCGCCTGTTTTGGCTTGGACACACAGGCCAAGGTGATCGGGCAGCAACGTGGCCATGTAGAAGCGTGCAAGGTTGATCCGGTTCTGGTCACCAGACAGCGCCGCCCGCAAATGGAACGCCCCGCCCAAGATACGCGCGAAGGCACGTTGATAGGCGACGGCCCCTGCAAAGCGATCGTTCATGTCTTGCTTGACCATCCATTCAGTCGTTTCGCGCAATGTGGCCAGCGCGTTCCACAGGGCGTTTGCCATGACAGGATGCTTGGCTTTTACCGCTTCGATGTCCGATTCCAATTCATCCATCAGCGCGAAGGCAGCTTCGCCACCGTCCATCATCTTACGGCCCACAAGGTCCATCGCCTGAATAGCATTGGTGCCTTCGTAGATCGGCGTAATGCGCACATCACGCAGGAACTGCGCCGCAGCCGTTTCTTCGATAAAGCCCATTCCGCCGTGGATTTGGATACCCGTGTCAGCAGTTTCACAGCCCACATCAGACCCGAAGGATTTCGCAATCGGCGTCAACAACGCAGCGCGTGCAGACCATGCCGCATCATCGGTCGCCGTCGACATATCAATCGCCACAGCACATGCTGCACCAATGGACCGAGCGGCGAAGATGTCAGACTTCATCGTCAACAACATACGACGCACATCCGCGTGGTCGATGATAGCACCCGTGCCATCAGGTTTCGGAGTCCGACCCTGCTTGCGGTCCATCGCATAGGCCAGCGCGTGTTGGTATGCGGCTTCGGCCACACCCACGCCTTGCATTCCCACACCCAGACGGGCGTTGTTCATCATGGTGAACATGCACGCCAGACCATTGTGTTCTTTGCCAACCAGCCATCCTTGCGCGCCGGAATACTCCATCACAGCCGTGGGCGACCCGTGGATGCCCATCTTGTGTTCAAGGCTGACACAACGCAAATCGTTGCGGTCGCCAAGGGAACCGTCTTCATTCGGAATGAACTTTGGAACCATGAACAGGCTGATGCCTTTGGGGCCTGCAACGGCCCCCGGCAGGCGGGCTAGAACAAGGTGACAGATGTTTTCTGTCGCGTCGTGTTCACCCCAAGTGATAAAGATTTTCTGACCTGTGATTGCGTATGTGCCGTCGCCATTAGGTTCCGCCTTCGTGGTCAATGCCCCGATGTCAGACCCCGCTTGCGGTTCAGTCAGGTTCATCGTGCCAGTCCATTTTCCAGAAATCAGGTTCGGCAAATAACGCTCTTGCAACTCTGGCGATGCATGGTGCTCTAACGCCTCGATCTGGCCTTGGGACAGCAATGGGCACAGATGCAAAGCAATGTTCGCACCCGCCATCATATCATTCATCGCCGTCGCCACAGACAACGGTAGGCCCATGCCACCGTGTTCCGGTGCGGCAGAAATCCCAACCCAACCGCCTTCTGCAATGGCATGCAGCCCTTCGGCAAAACCTGGCGACGTACGGACGACCCCGTTTTCTAATGCCGCTGGATGCAGATCGCCTGCACGTTGCAAAGGTGCCATGACCGTATCACACAGCTTTGCCCCTTCGGTCAGGATGGCAGAAACCATATCCGGCGTTGCTTCCGCAAACCGTTCAGTCGCCGCAACGGGCGCAAGGGGGACAACTTTATCGTAAATGAATTCAAATTCGGACACGGCAGAGCGGTAGGGCATATAGACCTCAAACGGGAATGGGTTTTCTTGATTGGCCCTAGGGTATAGGGACCACGCACAGCTTCAATCGAAACGCCGCGTCATGAACAAAACGAAACACTATGCCACATCGTCACAGGGCATCGCGGATGCGGCTGCTGTTTTAGTGGGCGGCGGCACAATCGCCTTCCCGACTGAAACTGTTTACGGGTTGGGTGCAGACGCCACAAACCCCGACGCCGTTGCACAGATTTACGCGGCCAAAGGGCGGCCCAGTTTCAATCCGCTGATTGCCCATGTGGCGTCGATTGAGATGGCTGGGGCATTGGTTGAAATATCCCCTGACGCCCACCGCTTGATGCAAGCGTTCTGGCCCGGTGATCTGACCCTTGTGTTGCCGTTGAAAGCGGATGCAGGTGTGGCACAGGCGGTGACTGCAGGTCTACCAACATTGGCTGTTCGAATGCCGAACCATCCCGTGGCCACAGCGTTGCTAAGGGCCGTGAACCGCCCCATTGCCGCCCCGTCTGCTAACCCGTCAGGGCGGGTTAGTCCGACAACAACACAGCATGTGATTGACGGATTGGACCGGCGGATTGATGGCGTTGTGATGGGCCCGGATTGTGCAGTGGGCGTCGAAAGCACGATACTGACGCTGAACCCCAAGCCAACTTTGCTGCGCCCGGGTGGGGTGACGATTGAAGAGATCGAGACTGTGTTAGGGTCTTCTGTTCACCACGCGACAAAACCCACCAAGATCACCGCCCCCGGCCAAATGACATCGCATTATGCCCCCGATGTGCCCGTGCGATTGAACGCAACGACGGCACAAGGGGATGAATTATTGATCGGGTTTGGGGATATCGCGGGCGAACGAACTCTTTCCGCCACTGGCAACTTGGCCGAGGCTGCCGAGGCATTGTTTGCCACCCTGCTGGATTGCGAAACCCAAGGTCGCCCGATTGCATTTGCACCTATCCCCACCACAGGCATCGGCCTTGCGATCAATGATCGTCTGACCCGTGCTGCGGCCCCAAAGGACTAGGCCCGTCCCGCGTCCGCAGACAGCATCAAAGGGCTGATCCCCATACTGTCCAACGCTGCCGCCCATTTGGCATCATCGTCCAAATGAAACACAAGATCGGCCGTGGCATCGCAGATCAACCAGCCATTCTGCAAAATTTCAGCATCCAGTTGCCCTGCGGTCCAACCCGAATATCCAAGCGCCAGCAGCGCCGTGTTCGGCCCCTGCCCTAGGGCAATGTCTTCCAGAATATCCAAGGTTGCAGTCATACCAAAAGTGCCATCCACCGCTAACGTCGAATCGTTCACCATGTAGTCGGTTGTGTGCAACACGAACCCGCGCCCGTTTTCCACAGGCCCACCGAAATGCACGTGAATATCTGGGGCCGCATCTGCGATTTCGATATCCAATTGATCCATCAAATCGGAAAATTTCAAACGCGCGGCTGGTTTGTTAACGATCAACCCCATCGCCCCTTCGCGGGAATGCGCACAGATATAGATCACAGATTTTTCGAATCGCGGGTCAGACATGCTGGGCATCGCCAGCAGCAGTTTTCCAACAAGATTGATCGGGGTTGTTTCCATATCATCATAAATGTGCCTTTCGCGGCAGAACAACAAGGGGCAAAGCCCTTCACAGCCTTGTCGCTGGAAAGTGAGTTCCTATTTCAGGCGTTGCCGCCTAATTACGGGTCTATGATACGAACCCTGACCTCTGCGATTGCGATCTGTCTGGCGCCCCCTGTAGCGGCCCAAGGCATTGATGATGTTTTTGATCTGTCTGTACGCACCGGATGGCGGCAGTCAGATGGCACACATATTGCGGGGTTGGACGTGCGGTTGGCGCCGGGGTGGAAGACCTATTGGCGGCAACCGGGTGATGCGGGTATTCCGCCTGTGTTTGACTGGTCCGCGTCTGCGAACCTGTCTGATGTGCAGGTGCTGTATCCCGAACCCAAAGTGACTTGGGCGGATGGGTTCCGGTCGATTGGTTACGCAGATCGCGTGATTTTTCCGTTGCAGATTACGTCAGATGATGCAGGTCCGATTATGTTAGGCGGAGTTGTTCAGTTGGGCATCTGCGAAGAAATCTGCATCCCCGTGCAGGTGCGCGTCATGGCGGAATTGCCTGCGACGGGTGGCAATGATTTGTCATTGAAGCAAGCCATGGATCAACAGATTACAGCCGGAAAAGGTCACGTTGCGTGCAGCTTTTCCCCTGTGGATGATGCAATGGCACTGACGTTGCATGTGCCGAAATCAGGTGGCTCTGCACCGGAATTGGCGGTAGAGTATCCACAACCAAAATTATGGATCGCGCAACCCACAGTTACCGATGGCGGCGATTACTGGATTGCCACAACCACGATCCTGTCCCCATCTGGCAAGCCTACCGCACTAGAACGGTCGTCCGTGCGGATCACCAGCTTTTCCACCAAAGGCGCTGTGGAATATATGGGTTGCAAAGGCAGTTAAGGCTGGGGATTCCGTTCCCGCATTCTAAAACCCAGAACAATCGCGGACAGGCCGTAGATCAGTAAAAGAGCCAAAGCACTCAAAATAACAAACATATAAAGTGCAGCCAGCTCTGGCGAGAGATCGAAAAAGAAATCGGCCTTAGGAATATTTTCGGCGATCAACATCTGAATCTCGAACACAAATGGCGCCAAAGCACCCGTTCGAATGACCCAGATGAAAGTCGCGCTGAATATACCCATGAGGGTCAAAATTGCGAAGACAAACGGAAAGACCGGCCCTCTGTTCTTTGCAATACCTTTAAACGCACGCTTTGAACTGCGCATCAGATCACCCACATCCTTCTGCATCGCCATCAGCGCTGGCACGATGATCAGAACCAATATCATCCCGAACGCCAGACCAAAGACCAACGTAATCACTGTGGGTTTCAGGAACTGCGCCTGAACGGAGGTCTCATTCAACAGCGGATAAAGTCCCAGAACAGTGGTCAACGTCGTCAGCATCACAGGGCGCAAGCGGTCCGTGACCCCGTCAACAATCGCAGGAAACAGCCCGCGATCCTTGGCGTAGTCATCAATCGTCGTCACCAAAACGATACTGTCATTAATAATAATCCCGACCATCCCGATCAGACCCACGACCGAAAACAGCGATAGCGGCACGTCAAACCACCAGTGGCCATAAATCGTGCCAACCAAGCCGAACGGAATGATTGCCATCACCACAATCGGGCGGGTCCAACTGCTGAAAATCCATGCAAGCACCATGAAGATACCAGCCAATGTCAAAACCAGCCCACGGGTGGCGTCGTTGCGGAACTCATCTTCTTGCTGGGCCAAACCGCCTAATTCAAACGCGACGCCCGTTTCCTCGGCTACACGGGGCAGAATGTTGGTTTGTAACTCCTCCATAATGAATTCAGCGCGGACGGGATTGTCTTCGGAAATATCGCCGCTGACAGTGATGATCTGAATGCCATTTTCACGCCGAACGGTCGAAAATCCGGTACGTTGCTGCACCGTCACAATATCCGCAAGCGACACGTAATCACCGTTCGCGGTGCGGATCAGCATGCGTTCGGTGAAGTCCGATGTCAGCTCTCCGTTGGGCAATTGCACACGCACTGTGGCGGACCGTGCACCATCGGGGAAACTGGCGGCTTCTACTCCGTTCAGACGACTGCGCAGGACTTGGCCTAATGCGTCAATCGTCAGGCCAAGAGCTTGTCCCTGCGGAGTTAATTCAAGGATCAATTCCTCTTTATCATAAGCCAGATTGTCCTGCACGGCGGACACTTCGGGGTATTGCACAAGCGCCGCTTGCAGCCGTTCAGATGCGCGTTTCAGAGTATCTGCATCGGCACCGGAAAACAGCACCTCTAACGAATCCCCACCCGGCCCCTGGCGCCAACCGCGAAAGCTAACGGTTTCGACTTTGGGATGCTTCGCCACGGCCTCTTGCAGGTCGGCAACAAAGGCGAACGACGAATAAGACCGCAAATCAGGGTCAATCAATTCCACCGCAATGGACCCCAATTGATCCGCGTCCTTCGTATCGGCCCCTGCCAATCCGCGGCCGGAATTGCCACCAATTTCAGCCATTGCAAAGGCCACGGGACTGCGACCATGTTCTTCGATATAATCCGCCTCGACCCGCATTACGGCATCCTGCATAGCCGCCATTTGCGCCATACTGTCTGCGCGTGTGGCACCGGGGGCCATGGCAAAGTTACCCGTGACCGAAGACCGTTCCGGTGCATTGAAGAAACGCCATTGCACGTCACCGCGAATGAACAAAACCGACTGAGTCGCGAAAACCAAAGCAAGCCCCGCCATCACCGGATACCGCGCCCAAATCACCAGTTTAATGAACGGGCGGAAGGCGTAGAGTTTGAATTTATCCAGCAGGAAGTTGGTGTAGTAAGATGGTACATCCCATGGACCAGTCACCCCGTCATCAACTAGATTTTCTGCAATTTCACGCAATACTACATGCAAACATGCCAACGCTGACAATGTAATAACGATAATTTCATAAATGTTATTTTCCCTGAATACGCCGGTTCCTTGCGTGCTCCACAAAACGATGTTTGTCGTTAAAAAAACAAAAATTAGGAAAGTAATCGCCAGTGTTCGATTGAAAAAAAGCCTTATTCTTACGCGCAATGGTCTGGCTAAGCGCGCATTAGTTCCTGTCACAATCGAATGCGCCATGTGGTTCGGCAGGATCAGGAAACATTCCGCCAGCGATGCGATCAGAACGACCACAACCGTGAACGGAATATCCGCGATCAAATCCCCGAACCTGCCACCAATGGCGACCAAACCAAAGAAGGCAATCACAGTGGTCAATGTCGCAGAGAACACAGGGGTAAACATCCTACGCGCGGCATTTTCACCAGCATCCATTGGGGTTTCTTTCAAAACCCGTGCGCGGTAATCGGCGTGTTCGCCAACAACAATCGCGTCATCGACTACGATGCCAAGGGTGATGATCAACGCAAACAGCGAGATCATATTGATCGTCAAACCAGACAGATACATCAACGCAATCGCCGCACTTAACGCTGCTGGAATACCAGCCGCAACCCAGAACGCCGTGCGGACGTTCAAGAACAAGAACAGCAGCAGCAAGACCAAACCAAGCCCCTGCTTAGCATTCTCCATCAGCATATTAATGCGGGTTGAAATCGCTTCGGACCTTGTTCGGATCAACTTGATCTCGACCCCGTCGGGCAGGGTTTCGACCATGATGTCCGCGACAGTTTGTACAGTCTCCTGAATCTCAATCGCATCGCCCTGTTGGGACCTGTCCACGCGGATCGAAATGGCTGAACTGTCGCCCACGAAATAAGCGCGATCGCGGTCTATGCCCAGTTCTTCGACATGCGCGATATCGCCAACGGTCAGGTCTGAACCATCCTCATTAATACGCAAAACAATGCCCGCAATATCCGCCGCTTCACGCTTTTCAACACCTGTGCGCACGCGGGTTGATCCGCCCACGTCGCCTGCTGGATCAGCGTCTACTTCGGCAGCAATGGCGCGGGCGATTTCGGTCAGGCTGATGTCGTATTGGATCAAAGCAAGGGATGGAACTTCGACCAACACCTCACCTGCAGCGATGCCACGAATGGTGGTGCGGGTTACCCCGTTGGCAAACAGGCGCGTGATGAATTCATCTGCGAACAGGCCCAACTGGTCCACCCCCACTGGTCCTGTAATAACCACATCCGTCACCCTGTCGCGCCACTGACCACGCCGGACCACGGGGTCTTCGGCACCGTCAGGCAATTGGCTGACAACTCCGTCCACCGCTAACTGAGCATCATCCGTGGCCTCCGCAATATCCCAGCCCGGTTCAAACGACATAGAAATGAAGGCACGCCCTTCGGATGATTGGGCCGAGGTGTCGGTGACGCCATTCACGGCCAACAAAGCAGGTTCGATAATCTGCACAATCGCACGATCGACGTCT
>JBMZCY010000032.1:0-14397 GCA_049613825.1 Planktomarina sp. | reverse complement strand
AAAAGCCCGACGTTCAACTGCGTTGAAGAACCAGTTTCGCGGCGTCCCCTGACGCTGAATCCTCAAACGTCAGTGTTCCACCATGTAGTTTTGCAATTGTCGCAACAATGGTCAGGCCAAGACCATGGCCGTCTATCGTGGTTGTGTTCTCGCCACGTTGATAAGGGGCAAGCAAGCGTTCGATTTCTGCGGCAGAACTGTCTGATCCTTCGTCTTCTATGATTACCGTTTGGCGATATAGTCGTCTTCGCCCACCGCGTACCCTTCCATCCGTTGATGATCGGCCGACAGCGCTGATACCATGATGACGGGCATATCTTGGTATCAGCGCAGGCGTTTACAGATTTCTAACCCGTTTTCATCGCCGAGCATCACATCCAGCAGGATCGGATCAACCCGTCCACCTTCGATGTGATAGTTCACTTCACGTTCAGTCGCTGCGGGCAAGGCAATGGTGCCGTTTTGACGCATATCGGGGTCATCACATACCACAATGATACGTGGAATCGCCATATATTGTCCTCCGGCACCCTTTGGATCTGCGATTAGGATCAGGGTTTGAACCCTACTATGTAACGGTTTGTAACGAGATCGAGGGCTAGGTATGAGGTGCCCCTAGATTTGTAGACGGTTTGCTTGGTAATTTTGGAACCAAGGAGAGGCTGATGTGAACAAGGGCATTCGGTTTACAGATGAGTTCAAACAAGACGCTGTGGCTCAGGTTGTTGAAGGTGGATATGCGGTCAGCGAAGTGGCAGAACGGCTCGGGATCAGTACCAAGTCGTTATACACGTGTAAGGCGCAGTTTTCGAAGTCACCACGTGCCAAATCAGAGGTCGCCGATCAAGCTGCTGAGATAAGGCGGTTGAAGCGCGAACTGTCCCGCGTAACCGAGGAACGCACAATCTTAAAAAAGGGCGTGGCCTTTGTCCGCCATTGGTCCGAGGGCAATGGACGCGCGCGTACTTCGCGCGAGAGTCTCAGTGAGGTACGCGTTTATTCACTGCCCGGCAGGGTATTGCGGAGCAATGTCCCGAGAGGGAGGCTCGCCGTGCAGAATATTCGGTGCGGTCGATGTGTCGGGTACTGATGGTTCATTTCAGCGGCTTCTAGGCATGGTTTAAAGAATCGTTAAGTGCGCGTGCGCTTGAAGATGCGCGGCAGACTGAACTCATCCAGCAGGCATGGTCCGATAGCGGCAAGGTCTATGGCTATCGCAAATTGACTGATGATCTGCGTGACGCGGGCGGGGCTTGCTCTGAGAACCGTGTGGCACGTTTGGCGAGTATCGCAGGCATTGCGGCGCAAATCGGTTATAAACGCCGCTCTGGTCGATATCGCGGCAAGCCAGCGGTCGTCGCTGGCAACATCTTGGATCGCCAGTTTGAAGTGAATGCGCCTGATCACGTCTGGGTAACAGATATCACGTACATCAGGCCCCATCAGGGCTGGTCATATCTGGCCGTTGTCATTGATCTGTTCTCAAGACGGGTCGTTGGATGGTCAAGGCAGTCACGCATGACAACTGACTTGGCATTGCAGGCATTGTTGGCAGCCGTTTGGCGGCGCAAGCCAAAGCAAAAATCATGATCCATTCCCTCTCTCGGGACATTGCATTGCAATCGCCTGCTGGGCAGCGGACCAAGGTTCACAGTTTACTGGCAAAGAGTGGCAGTCGTTCCTCTGCAAACACAATCTGGTTGCCAGCATAAGGCGGCAAACATACCTCACACGCGACGCAGCGAGGCAAGATGTGTTCGATTACATCGAGATGTTTTACAACTCTACACGCAAACACACGAACAACGGCATGCTGTCACCGGTTGACTATGAAATAAAACAGCAGAAAATGAACACGGCTGGCGTCTAGGAAGCTAGGGGCACCTCACAGCAGCAGAAATCATCGCATCCACCGTAGCGTCCGCTGGTCCAGAAGCAGAAGTTCTGCACTACTGGACATCCGGTGATGAAGCGAAATTAGTTGCTGTTCTGCAAAAGAATTCGCAGACAATGGCGGCACATGGACAGACACGCCAGTTGCTGGCGGCGGCGGTGACGCGGCAATGACAGCTCTGCGCGCACGTGTTCTGTCTGGCAACGCACCAACAGCTGTTCAGTTGAAAGGCCCAGCCATTTAGGAATGGTACGAAGAAGGCGTTTTGGCAGACATTTCTGCAGTTGCGATCGCGCATGGCTGGGCAACCGTCCTGCCAGAATCCATCGAGGTCACATGAAATGTGAAGGCACATGGTGTGCTGCATCGGTAAACGTACACCGCGTTGACTGGATCTGGGCAAACGCAGACGTTCTGTCGTCCAACGGAATTGATATGCCATCCACATGGGCTGAATTCAACGCGGCAGCTGCAAAACTGCAAGCGGCGGGGATCATCCCACTGGCACACGGTGGCCAAGGACCGCGATATCGCAATGATGTTTGAGTCCTACGCGCTGTACCCGACGATGACCGTGGCCAAGATCATCACCTTTGGCATGAAGGTGCGCGGTATCGATGCGGCGACGCAGAAGGCAAAGCTGGATCATATGGCAAAGCAGTTGCAGATCGAACCGTTGCTAAACCGTAAACCGGGGCAGTTGTCTGGTGGTCAGCGTCAGCGTGTTGCCATGGGTCGTGCGTTGGTCCGTGATCCGAAACTGTTCTTGTTCGGCGAACCGCTGTCCAACCTAGACGCAAAGCTGCGCGTTGAAATGCGGACAGAGATTAAGGCCCTGCACCAACGCCTTGGCGCGTCGACGGTCTATGTGACCCGTGACCAGATCGAAGCGATGACCTTGGCAACAAAGATCGTTGTTATGAAGGGTGGCGTAATCCAGCAGATTGGGTCTTCGGCAGAGATTTATAACCGTCCGGCGAACTTGTTCGTGGCGGATTTTATGGGTAGCCCTGCTATGAACCTGATCCCTACCAAGACAAAGATGAGCGGCAAAGGCATGTTGGTGGAAATTGAGCGTCTGGGTGCAAATCCCATCATTCTGGTCGATGACCGTAACAAAGACCTGCCCGAAAATGTCATCATAGGTGCGCGCCCCGAAGATATCGCAGATGCAACACTGGGCCGTACGGGAGTCACGCAAGAAGCAGACTGTGTGATTGATATCGTCGAACCGCAGGCGCGGATACATTTGCGGTGATGGGGTTGGGCTGCAAACACGTCACGGCGCGTTTGCATTCTGAAACGATGGCTGCTGCTGGGGCGTCGCAGCGTCTGGCATTTGATTTGGGCAAAGTGTCTTATTTTGAACCGGACACGGGATTGCGGTTGAACTGATATCGTTCAGCATATCCAATTAAGATGATCGCGCATCTGGTAAAGTTGCGCGATCATTTTGTTTCGTTTTGTGTCTTACTGCCTTTCATGTATTCAAAACCTGATCTGCTGTGTGCAGGCTGTTTAAACATCAAAGGAATACGACCATGCGCGCAGCTGTTGTCCGTGACTTCAATGCAGATCTTTCGATTGAAACCGTGGCTGATCCCGCATGCCCCGACACGGGCGTTGTCCTACAAGTGGCAGCCTGTGGCGTCTGTCGATCCGACTATCATGGCTGGGTCGGATCCCATCCAAAAGTAAACAACGGGTCCATCTTGGGTCATGAATACTGCGGCACAGTGGTCGAGGTTGGATCTAAGGCAAAGCACAAAGTTGGTGACCGCCTGATCGCGCCATTCATCCTTGGATGCGGGTCATGTGGGGAATGCGGACGCGGAGTCTCTAACGCTTGCACCAACGCAATTACACCGGGGTTTGGAACACCGGGGGCCTATGCGGAATATGTTGCCGTGCCCCACGATCATAATTTGGTACATCTGCCTGATACCATGTCCCCATCGTTGGCCGCAGGGCTGGGGTGCCGTGTGACTACCGCGTGGCATGCACTAACCGACCGCGCGAATGTGCGGGCAGGGGAATGGGTTGCGGTACATGGGACTGGCGGGATCGGCCTGTCGGCGCTGTTGTTGGCCAAAGCGTTGGGGGCAAAGGTTATTGCCGTTGATGTGGTAGAAGAAAAGCTGACCCATGCGTTATCCCTTGGGGCGGATGCCGCAGTGAACGCGGTAACAACAGATGCCGCCACAGCCATCCGTGAGATTACAAACGGCGGAGCAGATGTGTCGATCGAGGCATTGGGCATTGCGATTACCACTAATGCATCCGTGGATTGTCTGGGGGTTTTGGGGCGCCATGTGCATGTGGGAATGCCTGCCAGCGAAGATGGTCATATGAACATTAATTTACGCGCGATCTATGCCAAGCAACTGGCGTTTTATGGGACCCGGGGCATGCCGACGTGGAAATATCCTACGCTGTTGGACATGATCGAACGTGGGGATGTTGACCTGTCTCCGATGGTTGCACGGAACGTCACGCTTTCGCAGGCTAGTGATGAACTGCGAGCCATGTCAGGCCCAACAGCGCCGGGCACTGCGGTCATCACGGATTTTGGCGCGTAAATCTTTAGTCCTTGGCCACTATCACTTCCCGAATAAAACCGGATAAGCCTATCAAATTGCCATCGTCATCTTTGGCGGGAATCCCGTCGGCCTGAACGGTTACAGTGGTTCCGTCCCGTCGCTGTAGACGTTTGACAAACTTGAAGTCGCGATCATTCTCCAATGCATCACTTACTGCGATGCTAACACTTTCTTGGTCTTCGGGGTGATAGAAACTCAGCGCTGAAGTCAGGTCAGGTTGATAGGTCACTGGGGTTTCGCCGTGGATACGGAACACTTCGTTCGACCAGAATATCGTATTGTTTGTGGTGTTCACTTCCCAATATCCGACCCCTGCGAAATCCTGCAGCTGCTTCATACGGGTCGAAATCATCTCAGCCTCATTCAGGGCGTTGACGGTTTCTGACATATCAGTTGCAATCGCGTAGATCGTTTTCGGTTCCTTTGGGCCTTTGGTATAAGGATACCGGTTCATGTTCATCGACAGAATTCGGTTCGCCCGCGTTTTCATGACAACTTTTTCATTCAAAGCAGGCAGACCGTTTTCTAAAACTTCGGTGTCGCGTTCCAGAACATCGTTGGCCGCCTTGGTGTTCATCAAATCGGTCAATTTTTGCCCGATTGCATTTTCGCGGGTTGTGCCCAGTGCATTTGCAGACGCTTTGCTGATCCGCATGACAATGCCGTTCGCATCGCGTTGCATGATGAACACGTTGTCTGTCTCCAGAATCATGTTCATTTCATGTGCCAGTCCCGGGAATTCGGTGATCACCATCGTAACACCCAAGATTTGACGGCTTTCATCAAAGTAAGGGGAACAGGTGATTTTGATCAGGTTACCCAAAGACGTGAATTCGGTTTCAAACGTTTCCCCCAACTGAAGTGCCTGATTGCAAATCGGTGCTAAGGTTGGGAACCCTTCGGGTAGGGAACATTGACTGATATGTGGTGTCTGGATCGGGTGTTGGATATTGAAGATTTCTGTTGCAGCACGGGTTGCTTGGGTGACTTGCAATGCGCTGTCCACAACTACAATGGCCAGTGGTGTACTTTCCAGAACAGACGTCAATTCACCGGTGCGCCCTGTCAGTTCTGATGCGGTGACTTGCAGTTCTTCGTTGACGGTAATCAGTTCTTCATTGGTCGATTGCAATTCTTCGTTCGACGTTTCCAGCTCTTCGTTCGTGGCCTGCAATTCTTCGTTCGTGGATTGTAATTCTTCGTTCAGCGATTGCAGTTCTTCGTTGGATGTTTCCAGTTCTTCGACTGTTTGCTGCAACGCTTCGCGTGTGGTGGCAACTTCAGTTTCCAGTGCACGGATGCGCTGTGATGCAGCGGAATCGTCCTTCAAAAATGGCAGGTCAGTGGTGGTTACTTTGCCTTTTACAAACGGAGTAAACACGACCAAAGCCGCACGTTCATTGATATCCTTGGCAATGATCGGATACACGTCCAACCGGATTTCTTCGTCATCTGTCTGGGCTAAAAGATGCCGGACGCCTGTGCGTTTCGCACCGTTTTTCAGCGCGATTGTGACAAGGCTGCGGGCCTCTTCGCGCAAGGGGCTGCGCAACAGGTCCAGATGCATCTTCAAGCTGGACATTTCCGTCATCTCAATAAAGTCGGAGATGTCGCCGTAGACCCGCGCGATTGCAAAATCTTCGGTCACCAGCATCGAATTTCGACCCAGCGACTGGGTCAAGGCTTCAAACAACTGGCGGTCGGTTGATACGGGACGTTCTGTTGCCGGATGGGTGATTGTTTTGCGTGGTGCGGCCGGTAGGTTCGGCATCGAATATTGCTGATGCGCCGACTGAGCGCGTAATTTGCGTTTTCGGAAAATGTGGGATGTTCGACGATCATGCACGAACATTTCGTCAGACCCCGCAACGCTTTCTGCCGTTCCAAGGAACAACAAAGCATTCGGGTTCATCGAATAATGGAACCGTGACATCACCTTACGTTGCAGCGAATTGCCAAAGTAAATCAGTAGATTACGACAACAAATCAGGTCTAGCTTTTGGAATGGCGGATCCTGACATACGTTGTGATCGGAAAACAAAATCGCATTGCGCAGGTTGTCGATGACACGAATACCATCGGGCTGTCGGATGACATATTTTTCAACATAGTCAGCGGGAATATCATCCAGTGCTGAAAGACCGTAAACGCCTGCCCGCGCAACCTTTAACGCATCTTTATCAATGTCGGTCGCAAAGATTTGGACCTGCGATTTCAGTATGACATGTGGCCCCCCCAATGCCTCGGACAGCATCATCGCGATGGAATATGCTTCTTCACCTGTGGCACACCCTGCAATCCAAATCCGCAACGGCCCAGGATTTTTGGTTTCCAGCAGTTCGGGCAGCATATCCTGCAAATGTTCAAAATGTTCCATATCGCGGAAAAACCGCGTGACAGAAATCAGCAAGTCTTTGAATAATGCATCTACGGCACTGGGGTTGTTACGGCAGAACTGTGTGTATTCATCCTGACTTTGAATACCCAAGGCCAGCATGCGGCGTTCGATTCTGCGGTTCACTGTGGCCTGTTTGTAGTCGCGGAAATCAACACGCGTGCGGGCCAGCAGCACCTGCAACAAATCCGATACAGGGGTTTCCTGTAACGTGCCGGACCGGAAGGTGGAAAAGTCCCTGTTCGAGGTTAGGATTTTTGCCAGATGTGTCCCAATTTCGGATGGGCGTAAGATCAGGTCAATACACCCTGTTTGAACGGCGGATAGGGGCATCCCATCATATTTGGCGCTGTCGTTGTCTTGGGCCAAGGTGATGCCGCCGACTTCACGGATGGCCTGAACGCCGTAAGCGCCATCACTGCCTGTTCCTGAAAGAATGATCGCCATCGATTTTTCGCCGTGGTTTTCGGCAAGGCTGACCAGAAAACGGTCGACAGACGGTTTAGGGCGCGATGGTTCTTGGCTGGGTTGGCGCAGACATAACATGCCGTCTTTGAACACCACATCGTTGTTAGGCGGCGTGACGTAGACGACGTTTGGTTTTGGGACTGTTTGATCTTTCACGTCTTCAACGGTCAGGTCTGTGTGCCGTGCGACCAAGGTGGTCATCAGACTTTTGTGTTTGGGCGACATGTGTTGCACAACAACATAAGAGACCGGCAGGTTAGCAGGCAGCGTTGAAAGCAGCTCACGGATCGCTTCCAAACCACCGGCTGAAGAACCGACGCCAATGATCGTTAGATCTGTTTCCTTATCGTCTTCTGACACTGGGGATGCTCCGCATATTACCTAGAACAGCTTATCGCCAAATGGTCACAAGTACCATGTGCCGATGGTATATTGTTAATTGAGCGTGGACTGTTTACGATTTGGTAATGTTTATTAATCATTACTAAATCATTAATAACAAACGGGTGGGCCGCGATGTGCGTGATTTTACAACCAATGTGTTGCCTTCGGGGCAGGATTCAGTCCGAAAATTCGTTATGAACCTTGTGCTTCGGTCCGAAGGTGAACCGGAATTGCGTGCATGTGAAGTCATGGCCGGAAAATATCGAAACCGAACATCGTTCCTTCGAAATGCTTTGATGAAAGATGTGCTGGTCGATGCCGTTGCTGAACGCGTGGCAGAATGTCTAGAAGGGCTGGATAATGAAAATCAAGTCAAATCCCTGCCCGATTTCGCGATTGAATTGCCGGGCCTGACGCTGGCCCGCGCCCATGTCATGGTGTCCCATTCCGACGAAGATGCGTTCCATGTGATGATCCGCTTCGGATCGTTTCTGGGGGCTGCAAATCGTGCGTTTCGTGAAGAAATCGGATTTGATGATGGCAGTCAGGACGAAGTGGCACGGGTCAGTGGGTTGGTTCTATCTGATCTTGTTATGCCTGTCCTTGATATCTGTCAGGCTGCGCAATCAGGGTTCTTTGAAGGCAACCAAGCGCTGACATCTTTTGCAGAAGAGTTGGAAAAGCGGTCTCAGGAAATCAGCTTTCAAGTGGAATTGATCAAGCGTTTTGCGAATCAGGCTGGTGAAGTCCCGGCCTTTACACAGCGGGTCGAGGGGGAAGACCCCGTGGTGCCGCTGCCCAACACATGGACTCATCCCAGACGTTTGTCTTAGTCAGCTGTCAGTCCACTGGACAGGGCGTTTTTCCACAAACGCATTGATGCCTTCTTCGGCGTCTTGGGTCAGCATGTTTTCAACCATAACAGCCGATGCATAGGTATATGCCTCGGAAAGTGGCATCTGTGATTGGGCATAGAAGGCTTGCTTGCCTGTGGCCAATGTCATGCTGGATTTAGAGGCAATTTTTTCAGCCATTGTTGTGACGGTTGCCGTCAGTTCCGCTTCTGAAACCGATGTGTTGATCAGCCCGATTTCCGCGGCGCGGTCCGCAGGGATCATATCGCCGGTCAGCAACATCTCCATCGCGTGTTTGTTCGATACATTGCGCGACAGCGCAACCATGGGGGTTGAACAGAACAGCCCGATGTGAACACCCGGTGTGCTGAATTGTGCGGTATCCGCAGCCACGGCAAGATCGCAACTGGCGACCAATTGGCACCCTGCGGCAGTGGCAATGCCGGTAACTTGGGCGATGACGGGTTTGGGGCAGGCTACAATGCTTTGCATCATTGCAGCACAGGTGGCCATCACGCGAGTATAATATGCATGGCCATTGTCGTCATGCGCACGGGCGGCGGTCATTTCTTTCAAATCATGGCCAGCAGAAAAAGCGGGACCATTGGCAGCAAGGATCACGACGCGAACGTCGGGATCAGCGCCTGCATCTTGGATTGCAGTTCCAAGGGTTGCCAACATTGCTTCGGACAGTGCATTGCGGCGTGCTGGATCATTTAACGTCAGCGTCAGAATGCCAGTATCGGCAAGGTCGTGAATTAAAATTGATGTGTCAATCATTTTGGCAATCCAATATTATGATGTCTTTGGCTGCTTCACTATGTTGAGATTTCAACGGAACAAACAGTGCGGGTGAAAGTTGGTTGGGGTGATGCGTGATCGGATTAAATCGGGAGTTTACCCAATGATCAGTTTCGTTACGTTGAAAATTAGGATACTTGTTAGCAGAAGTGAACAATATTCTTTTTCTGGGATTAAAGACAGCGACTGATGGGGCAGACAACCATAGATCACGTTGGGAATTTGCGCTTTTTTCGCGTCATCCTGTATTGTCCCAACTCGCGAAAGATATTGCATCTGGCATAGCTGACCCAAGGGTGCTTTCGCTTCCAATCGACATATACGTCGGCATACACAGCTTTAAATGGTTTCGTGTTCGGCCTGGGCGTTACAGCATCGGATTACAAGCGGAACATTATTTTGATGTTACGGGACGAATTGTACAGCCCGGGCCTAAAAGGTCTAAGGTCTTGTCATCAGCGTTGGTGTTCAATCGAATTCTTGATCTATCGGTTGGAAACCAGCCAGTCTATGATTGGTTACCCGCAAAACTGAAGTCAAAAATCGATTTTGGACCGCATATCTTTCCAAAACACGACATCTCTTTTGATGTGCATAATTCGCCTGATCTGGCCTTTTTTGGAGCGTTGAATGATCGAAGGGCCAAAGTTATTGCCAGTTCCAGTTCACCAGTCCGACAAGCGTCAAATCAAATTTATGGCAAAGACTTAACCAATTTTATTAAAAGTTGTCGCGCAGTACTTAACGTTCACTATCTTGATGGAATTTATACCGAATATCCCCGTTTGCTGACAGCTTATTTGGAAGGTAAGGTTATAGTCTCGGATCAACTGGAGCTTTTGCGAGCAAAACAGCATTACATTCCAGTCGAAGATATCAGTGACCCAAAATTCGATGGAAACATTTTCGATCAGTTTAAACGAGAGATTGCGCAAACGCATACATTTGAAGATTATTTGCTGAGCCAGCGTCCAGACAAAAAATAAGCCGGACAACCTGTCCGGCTTATGTCGTCAATAATGATCGTTCGGTTAGTCTTGACTGCCCAAGAAAAACAGCAAGAACTGGAACAAGTTCAAGAAGTTCAGATACATCGACAACGATCCGTGAACCGCTGACTTGTCCAACCATTCCTGATCGCCGTGGTGGGCGTGCGCCAGATACTGGTTTTTGATGTTCTGCGTGTCATATGCGGTCAGAGCGGAAAAGATCAGAACCCCAATTGCGGAAATTGCAAAGGCAAACGCAGGGGATGAAATGCCGAAGAAGGCACCCAATACCATGTTAACTACCATTGCAACGATCAGGCCAATCAGACCCATCATTAGGAATGTGCCCCAACCGGACAGGTTCTTTTTCGTGGTATAGCCCCACAGAGACAAGCCCGCGAAAGCGATGGAGGTCACCAGAAATGTCTGTGTGATCGAAAATCCGGTGTAACGGATAAAGATCGATGACATCGACAGACCGATCAGCAGCGCGAAGCCGTAAAAGAACAGTCGTGCCATCGATGCGGATGCGCGTTGCATGACCGCGCCCATGCCAAGGAATAGAACGGCGAGTGGGGCAAACATGATCACGTAACGCACAGGGGTCGTGTAAATGACGCGCCCAAATTCGGTTAGCAATGTCCCATTGGACAGCTGTACTGTTGCGTTCGCAGGATCAGTAGCCGTTGCCAAACCTGCAAACGACCACGCCGCCAACGCTGTAATCAGCATGCCGACGGACATTGTGCCATAGACTTTGTTCATGTGGGCGCGAAGGCCCTGATCGACGGCGGCGGCGCGTGCGCCCGCTGCACCAGTCATCGTGTTATAATCTGCCATCATAACCTCCAATAAAATGGTTCCCAATGTGGTGTAATCCACACTTGCGATAGATATTGGAGGAAATCCCCCGATTTTCAAGGAAATACGCAAGAAAATCAGAGTTAGTTTGTCGCAGATTTAGTCAAAATCAACGCCGCCAGTTTTGCGGCACATCCCAGACGGGGCGGGATGCTTCCTCAACAGCCTCGCAACGTGACAATCCAAGGTCATCCAATGCGGCGTCTGACAATTTCGCTAAAGCGCGGCGTTGGCGGGCAACGGTAAACATGGTCTGCAAAGATGGGCGCTTTGGGGCGGCGGGGCGGCAGACTGCGATGTGTTCTACGATAACCATGATCTGTTTTCCTTATATTTGTGTGATCATCTATTCCGATGATTGATATTTAACCTTGACCCTTGCATTTTAAAAATGAATGATTGTTTGAATAAGCATTAGGGTACGTGATATGTTGCGAAATCTGGATTTGAATGCGCTGCGGTCGTTTGTGGCAGTGGCCGAACAAGGTGGCGTGACCCGTGCGGCGGGTGTGGTTCATTTGACCCAGTCAGCTGTGTCGATGCAGATCAAACGGCTGGAGGATGCATTGAACATGCCCTTGTTTGAACGCCGCAACCGGACGCTGATCCTGACATCATCGGGTGAACAACTGCTGTCTTATGCTCGCCGCATGCTTGACCTCAACGATGAAGTCTGGAGTCGTATGACAGACCAGGCCTTTGAAGGTGAACTAACCTTAGGTCTGCCCCATGACATTGTGTACCCCGTGATCCCCGGTATTCTAAAGACCGCAGCCCGCGAGTTTCCACGGATCAAAATCCACCTTTTGTCTTCTTATACGATCGAATTGCACCGCGCCTTCAAAGCGGGGGAAGCCGATATTATCCTGACCACTGAAAATACATTACACACGGGCGGCGAAACGATTGCCCGTGTCCCGCTGATCTTTGTCGGCGCACAAGATGGATCAGCGTGGCAGGAACGCCCCTTGCAACTGGCCTTTCCCAATCGCTGTATATTCCGCCGTGGTGTACAGCAAAGCCTGACAGATACTGGCATTCCATGGGAAAACCGTTTGGAATCCGAAGGGTCCCGCGCGGTCGAGGCGACGGTGGCGGCGGATTTGGCTATTCATGCCTTACTGGCTGGGACATCCCGTGGCGATATGGTCGAGATTAACCACAATGGTGCGTTGCCTGATCTGGGGACCAAGGACATCAATCTGTACCAAACGGGTGCGGCCGCTTCGCCTGTTATCCAGCGTTTGTGCCAGTTGTTGCGCAATGCATACGGCAACTTACACCCGAGCGTGGTAGCGTCACCCAAAGCGGCCTAACTTTGAGTCACCACAACTTTGCCAGTGGATTTCCGGTCACGCAGCAGATCTAGTCCATCCATTGCATCCGCGAACGGAACCAGATGGTGGGGGGCAGGGTTCAGTTTGCCGTCTGCTACCATTTGAAACACATCAGCGATGCTAGCGAAAACCTTTTCCGGTGCGTAGGTCAGCACGCCACCCCAATAGACGCCCATCACTGATACGTTTTTAACCATGACATGATTAGCTTTGATCTGCGGGACATCCCCGCTGGCAAAGCCAATTGTTAAAATACGTGCTTCGGGGGCGACACATCGTAAGGCTGCAGTGAAGAAATCGCCACCTACGGCATCATACACAACATCACAGCGGCCAATCGCACGGATGGCATGGATCAGATCCGGGGCATCGCTGTCAATTGTGTGATGTGCCCCTGCTTTGGCTGCGGTGGCACATTTTTCAGCACCCCGTGCGACTGCAATCACTTCTGCGCCTAATGCGACGCCGATTTCCACAGCTGTTAGTCCGACACCTCCAGATGCTCCTGAAACCAGCAGTCGTTCACCAGATTTCAGGATGGCGCGGTCGATCAGGGCAAGATGGGACGTTCCATACGTAATCAGCATTCCTGCGGCGTCGACCAAGGACACCGTATCCGGGACTTTGACACATCTGTCAGCGGGAGCTGTGATGTGTGTGGCCAGTCCACCGTGCCCCGTATAACCGGCAACACGGTCCCCTATTTTGAATGACATAACGTCTGGCGCGACTTGGGTGACAATACCTGAAAATTCCAACCCTAGCGTGAAGGGCAATGGTGGTGTGTCTTGGTAGGTTCCGCGAATCAGCAGTAAATCGGCAAAGTTTAGACCGGTTGACGTAACGTCCACTTGAACTTCGCCCGATTTTATGGAATTAAAGGGCATGTCCAAAAGGACAGGTTTTTTGTCGTGAGTCTGTACGGACCATGCCTGATACATTACAAAGCCTTTGCGATAGTAAATAAATCGTGAATTTTAATAGCGTATTTTGGATGTATTCAGATATCAACAAACTCAATATTAACGCCAAATATGCACAACATGTGGTGTATTGCTAGGGTGAATTACAGCATATTGTAAATCATTGGCCCGATTTGTACTACTTTGTACCTGCTGTATGTCTTTTTTTCCAAGTTTTTCCCGTTAGAAGTGTGTCATACTTCTGGTATAACACCTCCAGTACTCCGCTAACATAGCGTGTCATTTACACGGAAAGCGGGGCACATAGTTGGAGACTTGATAGTATGAAACACCCCGTTGACGTCCACGTGGGCAAACGCATTCGCCATCAACGCTGGCTGGTCGGAATGACCCAGCAGCAGTTGGCGGAAAAAGTTGGAATTAAATTCCAGCAAATCCAGAAGTATGAAACCGGCATGAACCGCGTCAGCGCATCCCGCCTTTGGGATATCTCTGATGTGTTAGCGGTACCGGTCAGCTTTTTCTTTGAAGGCCTGCAATCCGACGGTGATGAAACCCAAGAAGCTGCAAAAGACTTGTTGGCAGATAAAGAAGCACTGGAATTGGTGCGATCTTATTATTCGATGCCTGAAAACCAACGCAAACGGCTTTTTGAACTGGCCCGTGTTTTAAGCGACGTCGCCTAAGACTTGACCCTTGCCCCCCCTACAGTGTCTTAAGACACAAACAGGGTAGGGTCCGATGAACACAGCTTACGATACCTTGGTGAAAGTTGCCCACTGCATGGCGGATGCAGCGGATAAGGAAACTTTGGCTTGGTTCAGGCAAATAAATCTGGCGGCGGATAACAAAGATGCCGCCGGATTTGATCCCGTCACGCAGGCAGATCAT
>JBMZCY010000031.1:0-14584 GCA_049613825.1 Planktomarina sp. | reverse complement strand
CATCAAGGATCAGGTTTGGACCGTCCTCGAATTGGAAGGATTTGTCTGCGTAATCCCAATGTTCTTCCAGCGACTGGCCTTTGATCGCAAACACAGGTGTGCCTGTTGCCGCAATCGCCGCTGCCGCGTGATCTTGGGTCGAGAAGATGTTGCAAGATGCCCAACGCACGTCCGCACCCAGTGCGGTCAGTGTTTCGATCAGGCATGCGGTCTGAATGGTCATGTGCAAAGATCCGACGATCCGCGCACCCTTCAGGGGCTGGGCTTCACCGTATTCTTCGCGCAGCGCCATCAGGCCTGGCATTTCTGTTTCTGCGATGTCCAATTCCTTGCGTCCGTATTCGGCAAGGTTAATGTCTTTGACGATGTAATCTTGAGTCATGTTCCGCTCTTTCCGCATCCATTTCATCTTTGGAAAGGGCGATAACACCGCTTGCACTAAGTAACAATGAATCAGACAAACGCGGGACGAAAGGTGCCGATTATGAAACAACCCCGCGCATGGCAACGGATGCTGTCTGGCAGGCGGCTGGATTTGCTGGACCCCACGCCGATGGATGTGGAGATTGAGGACATCGCCCACGGTCTTGCCTTCGTCGCACGATGGAACGGGCAAACGTTGGGCGATTTCGCCTATTCGGTCGCTGAACATTCGCTATTGGTGGAAACTATCTTTACTCGAATTCAACCCCAAGCCACCCCCGCCCAGCGCCTGACCGCACTGCTGCACGACGCACCCGAATATGTGATAGGGGACATGATTTCGCCTGTAAAAGCCGCGATCGGCCCCAGTTACGGGGAGCTGGACAAGCGGTTAGAGGCTGCGATCCACATTCGATTTGGCCTGCCTGCCGAAACACCCAAAGTGTTAAAGCGCGAGATTAAGAAGGCCGATATGGTATCTGCGTGGCTTGAAGCGACTCAACTGGCGGGGTTTTCTGTGGCCGAGGCAAACAAGTTCTTCGGGCATCAAAAACCGGAATATACGCGCGGCTTGACCTTGCATTTACGTCCACCGGTTGAGGTGCGCACCGATTTCACCAAACGCCATCATGAATTGTTGAGCCAGTTATGATCATACGACCAATGACCGAAGCAGATGTTCCTGCGTGCCTTGCTATTATGAACCACACCATCGCGTTAGGTTGAACAACCGCAAAAGAAGAACCCTTCACAATTGAAGGGTTCAAGCAGTACTATTTCCATGACCCAAAGATCATCAATGTCGCCGAGACCGATGGGCGCATCGTCGGATTCCAAGGGGTGTTCGAACAAGAACCCGACCTGCATTCCATTGGATCATTTACAGGTCAAGAAAACCCCGTACGCGGTACCAGACGTGCGCTTGCAACACAGATGATCAAAGACTGCCGCGCGGATGGTGGACATACCATTATTGCCAAAATCACTGAAGATAACATTGGCGGCCTGGCGTTCTATGCCAAGGCTGGATTTAAAGACTGGTCGGTCATCCCAAAAGCACATCAACGATCCGATGGCACTTGGGTAAATCAGATCGTAAAGCGTATCATTTTGTGACGCCTGTACATACGTTGTGTACGGCCCTTAACGCGGACTGCGCTTGGCCAAGATACGCTGCAAAGTCCTGCGATGCATGCTTAGACGACGCGCTGTTTCACTGACATTACGGTCACACAATTCGTAGACCCGCTGAATATGTTCCCACCGTACACGATCCGCAGACATCGGGTTCTCTGGTGGTGGCGGCAGTTCATCGTCAGTTGTCAAAAGCGCATTCATAATGTCGTTCGCATCGGCGGGTTTGGACAGGTAATCAGTGGCTCCAATTTTGACGGCAGCAACCGCAGTCGCAATGGCGCCATAGCCTGTCAGGACCACGATCCGGCTGTCGGGGCGACGTTCACGCAGAACTTCGACCACATCTAAACCATTGCCATCCTCAAGCCGCAGATCAATCACAGCGTATGCCGGTGGACGGGCTGTTGCAATGGCGCGGCCAGCAGTCACGGAACCGGCTTGTTCCACTACAAATCCACGCTTTTCCATGGCCTTCGCCAGACGCTTTAGAAACGGTTCATCATCATCAACAAGCAATAGGCTGGGATCAGATCCTAGATCACGGTGCGATTCGGCCATTGGGTCATCCATTTATGTTCCTGTTTGCTGGTAGTGGCCCAACAAACATGCAATTTTTTGTTCGATTACATCAGAAGTTAGATCATTATAAAAAAACTCAACTATTTCACCAGAGGGAAGCAGTAAATAAGTCAACGTGGAATGGTCCATCAGATAGTATTCAGCGTCATCGCCCAACGGCTGATAGTACACCGCAAACGCATCCGACGCAGCTTTGATCTGTGCATCCGTACCCGTCAACGCAATCATGTCTGTATGATGGAAGCTGGCGTATTCCGCCAAAACAGCGAGCGTATCACGCGCCGGATCAACTGTCACAAACACGGGCGTAATCCGTCCCTCCAACGCATCAGTAACGGCATCATTTCGAGCCATATCAAATGGGCACACATCGGGGCAAAACGAATATCCAAAGTATACAAGTGCAGGGTTTTGCATCTGATCAAACACGGGGCGTTCGGTGCCATTGATGTCTGTTAACAGCAGCCCTTTAGGTAAAGTTCGCACAAACTGTCGATCCGATCCACACACACCACCACCCCGCCAAAAGGTCCACGCCACTGTCCCGCCAACAACAATTATCATCAGTCCCGCCGCGCCCAGTGCGAAGAATTTAGACGACATCATCCACATCATTCCTTAATCTTGCCCTGACACCTTAGGATTAAAAACCAAACCATGTCTAACAGCAGCATCCGCTATATCGACCAAAATGCCCGCAGCAATTGGATTAAGCTGCGCACATTGGTCACTGTGCGGTGGTTCGCCATAGCAGGACAGGTGCTGGCCCTGTTTCTTGCCCATCATATCTACAACATCGTCATCCCGCTGGGCCCCTGCATGCTGGCCGTTGGTATTTCACTGCTTGGAAACCTGATCGCGATCACAGTCTACCCCGACAGCCGCCGCTTGTCCGAGGCTGAAACTGTTTTCATGCTTCTGTTCGATATCCTGCAACTCAGCTTTCTGCTGTCCCTGACCGGTGGGATGAACAACCCGTTTGCACTGCTTGTACTGGCCCCCGTCACTGTCGCAGCAACGGTATTGCCAACACGATTAACTGTATTTCTGGGCAGTGTTGCCGTTTTCTTGATTACTGTGGTCAGTACATTTCATCTTCCCCTTTTGACGACCGACGGTGTTATTCTGCAGCTGCCCAGCGTGTTCGCCTTCGGATTCTGGGTCGCTATTGTCACCGGCATCACCTTCACCGCCATTTACACCCGCCGCGTGACCACAGAAATGTCGTCCATGGCCGAGGCCTTGCTGGCAACGCAAATGGCCTTAGCCCGTGAACAAAAGTTGACAGATTTGGGTGGCGTTGTTGCCGCAACAGCCCATGAATTAGGAACGCCACTGGCGACAATAAAACTGGTCAGCGCTGAAATGGTGGACGATCTGGATGGATCAGACGACCTAAAGGCCGATGCTATTTTGATCCGCGAACAGGCTGACCGTTGTCGCGATATTTTGCGATCCATGGGGCGGGCAGGTAAGGATGACACGCACCTAAAATCCGCGCCCCTTCTGGCTGTGGTTGAAGAAGCCGCTGATCCCCATATGGATCGCGGTAAACAAGTGATCTTCAACACCGTTAACGACGGGACACCGTATCCTGTTGTCATTCGCCAACCTGAAATCATCCACGGCCTGCGCAACCTGATCCAGAACGCCGTGGATTTCGCGACTGAGTCTGTTTTTATCGACCTTAGGTGGGACGAAACGTCCATAAATATCCGGATCTCCGACGATGGGCGTGGCTTCGCCCCACAGGTTCTGAACCGCATCGGTGACCCTTTTGTCCGGCGCAGAACCAAGGCAGAGCGGTCTGCACGCCCAGCATACGAAGGAATGGGGTTAGGCCTGTTCATTGCAAAAACGCTTTTGGAGCGATCAGGGGCAGATATCGCATTTTCAAACGGCTTTGATCAGATTGCATCGATTCAGGGCACGGTACGACGGGGGGCCATGATTGATCTAAAGTGGAAACGCCCATCGATTCAGGCACCTTCATCAATAAAATTAGCGGACAACCCAACAATTTCTGCCACGCATTAAAGTCCCATTAAACAATATATCCAACCTTATGTGCATCTAGAATCGGTGTACAAATGATTGACTTTGGAATGACTTGGATTGTTGTTGGACTTGCCTTCACCGTCTGCGCAGGGCAAATTTACGTAAGTGCGTGGGGGGCAAAAAGAACGGCGGCTTCCGTTGAAGAATTGCCAGAACCCAAATTAGCTCTGGGCGGATTGATTGATGAGCATCCCGATCCGATTTGGCGGGTGAACAATTTCGGCTTGGTTGTTTGGGCCAACAAGGCCGCCCAATCCGTGTCGCGGTCCATCTTCACGGTCGCGCAATCCCATAAAGCAGACACGATAACGACAAAGCGCGTATCCATCATGTCAGACGCACAAACACAGCAATGGTTCGATGTTGCAGCGCACCCCAGCGACAGTGGTGCAACATACTACGCAACACCCGCCGATGCCGAGGTGGCGGCCCATGCGTCGCGACGTGAATTTGTGCAGACACTGGCGAAAACATTCGCCCAACTATCTACCGGCCTGGCAATTTTTGACAAACAACGCACGCTGGTTTCGTTTAATCCCGCCCTTCTCGACCTGACAGGGATCAGTTTTGGGACGCTGTCATCGCAGCCACATCTGTTCAGTTTCATGGATTATCTGCGTGACTTAGGCATCATCCCTGAACCCAAGGATTATGCGACATGGCGCAAGCAGTTGGGGGATGTGATCCATGCTGCAGAAAATGATCACTTTGTGGATGTTTGGACCCTTCCCAGTGGCCAAACAATTCAAGTCACCGGAAAACCGCACCCCGATGGGGCAATCGCCTTTCTGTTCGAAGACATCACGCAGGAAACTGTCATGGTGCAACGGTTCCGCGAACAGGTCAGTCAGTTAACATCAGCTTTTGACCAACTTGATATCGGGACCGCCGTCTTCGCCCATGATGGTGCGCTGATTTATGCGAATTCCGAGTATCATAAACTGTGGGGCCTATCCCCGCAACTGACCAAAACCGAGATGACCCTACATGATTGCGCGCGCGTCTGGCGGATAAAATCTGAAAAATCAGACCTATGGAAACAAATCCATGTCAGCTCAATCGAGGATAGCCCTGCATGTGAAGGTCAAGTTCGGACCAGTACCGGGCAATCCATTCAGGTGAAATTCTCACGCTTACCCAACAATTCAACAATGGCAACATTTGCTGCGATCCGATCAACGCCGACAGCAATCATGCGTGCGCGGGCCTGACATTTTGAAAATGCCCCATTACCATGGGCGTCATGGGGCAAATCACACAACACCTGAATATTAATTCTGAAGCTGACATGGCGACGCTTGGCGCCCAACTGGGGGGGCTGCTCACCGCTGGCAAGACAATTGTGATGCAAGGTCAAATCGGTGCAGGTAAATCAACGCTTGCCCGCGCATTGATTCAGTCCCTGCTTACCATTGACGAGGATGTCCCCTCACCCACGTTTACGATTGTGCAAACCTATGACGCTCCTGATTTTCAGCTGTGGCACTGTGATCTGTATCGTCTCAACAGTTTGGATCAAGTAGATGAGCTGGGCCTGTGGGATGCGTTTGGGGATTCGGCCTGCCTCATCGAATGGCCTGAGATTTTAGGCAAACACTTACCCAAATCTACTATGATTCTGGATATTCAGGTGACAGGCGACAATGAACGGTCCATCACGATAACAGCCCCCGAACGCCACTGGCCCAATCTGACGGACACACTGAATGCAACGCACCGCTGACATCGACGCCTTTCTTGCCAGCACTGGTTTGGATATCGAAACACATCAGGTCATTGCCGGTGATGCATCAAACCGTCGATATTTCCGGGTTTTCATGGCCGATGGCACTACTGCGATTTTAATGGATGCCCCGCCTGAAAAGGGCGAAGATACAGCGCCCTTCCTACAGATAGCAGATCACCTTTCGGATTGCGGCCTATCCGCCCCTAAAACCTTTGCCAAGGATACGGATAAAGGCCTGCTGCTAATTGAAGATTTCGGGGATACTCTTTTTGATCGTCATGTCCTGAATCACCCTAATGATGAAGAAAAAATCTACCTGCAGGCCTGGTCAGCGCTGAAACGGATTTCCATAACGCCAGCCCCTGATTTACCCCCTTATGATTCCGCCGACATGGCGGATAAGGCTGGATTAATTGCAGATTGGTACGATCCAAATTTGAATCGGAATACCGTGGTCACAGCAATGCAACAGGCCCTAGGGGCGTTGGATTGGTCACACATGACGCTAGCATTGCGAGATTTCCATGCTCAGAACCTTATTTGGCTACCAGATCGCAAGGGCGCGGCACAAGTTGGATTGCTTGATTTCCAAGATGCGCAGCCGGGACATATTCTGTATGATCTGGTATCCCTAATTTATGATGCCCGCCGAGAGGTATCGCCGGGCGTTCAGAATACCCTACTGAAAGCCGCCAAATCCGACACCGATCTACCCGATTTCGACGCCGCAATCGCCACACTTCTGGCCCAGCGCAGTTTGCGAATTCTGGGTGTCTTTGCGCGGCTTTGGCTGCGAGACGGAAAGCCAAGTTATCTTAAACTGATCCCCCGCGTGTATGGGCAACTTGAAATCGCACTGATCCATCCTGCCCTAACGGATGTTGCGAATGCCCTGTCAAAGATGGAACGCCCCACCGACGAATACCTAGCAACACTAAGGGCAAAACGATGACAACGCCTACCGCCGCGATGATCTTTGCCGCAGGGTTTGGCACCCGAATGGGGGGCCTGACCAAAACCACACCAAAACCGCTGATACGGGTCGCAAAACGCAGCTTGCTACAACGCACCTTGGATTTATCTTTCGATGCAATGATCACGACGAATGTCGTAAATTCACACTACCTTGGGGATCAAATCGTGGCACACCTGAACGATCAAGACGTCATCGTCAGCCCCGAAGATCACATTCTTGAAACTGGTGGCGGCTTGAAACATGCGCTGCGTCATCTGCAGGATGGTCCCGTATTTACCATGAACAGTGACGCGATTTGGACAGGTGCAAATCCGTTCAAAGTGCTTCAAGCAAACTGGCAATCCGAAATGGGTGCATTGCTGTTGTTAAAACATGTGAGCGACACACAGGGCCGTATGCCACCCGGTGACTTTTCACTTTCCGCAGACGGGCGCATCAGCCGCGGTGGGGATTATGTGTTTCTAGGCGCACAGATCATTCAGACAACACCAATCACGGATCATAATGAAACTGCGTTCTCGCTCAATGTGATTTGGGATCAAATGATCGCAAACCGCACGGCCTTTGGGTGCATATTCAGTGGCGAATGGTGTGATGTGGGACGTCCTGAGAACATAAAGACCGCCGAAGAAATGCTGGCTATTGCCGATGTTTGAAACCACCGATCGCCCTCGCGTCTTTGCCATACCGCCAGGCATGGATTTTACAAAAGAACTGCATACCGGCCTGCAGCGCCGCACACATGACCCGATTCAGACCGCCCGGACCGAAGTTTTCTTGAACACGCAACGTATGCGACATGTTTTGCACCAACACTTTCTGAACGATCCAGTCCAACTGCTTCCGCGGATCAAATTGGTCACTGAAATCCCCTTCACCCGCGGAACGGCGCCCGTCAGCAATCTGGAACGACAGCTAGAGCTGGCTGATTTTGTGCGCCCCCTTCTGGAAGCAGCACCTGATATGGCGCCCAAAACGGCAGCCTTCGATCTGGCCGTCAACCTGTCGAAATTGATGGATGAGCTGGCAATCGAAGGTGTCGATCCATCGGCCATTGCGGAATTACAGGTGCCCGATGAATCCGACCATTGGGCGCGGTCGTTAAAATTTATACAAATTTTGCAGCAGTATTTTTCAGACGACGTGAGAGTGTCAGCAGGTCTAAAACAGCGGCAATCGACTGATGATCAAATCGCGCGCTGGACGGCAGATACTCCAGCCCATTCGGTGATTGTGGCAGGGTCGACCGGATCCCGGAAAACAACGTTTGATTTGATGGTTGCAGCAGCACATCTGCCGCAGGGTGCGATTATTTTGCCGGGCTTTGATTGGCAGGCCCCATGGTCCGACTTGATGGGCAAACGTGTATTCGAAGATCATCCTCAGTTTAGATACGCCAAGCTGTTACGGGAATTAGAAATCACCGCAGATGATGTAAGGCCCTGGACATCGCATCACACTGCTTCGCGAAATTCATTTACATCCCTCGCTTTGCGCCCTGCACCCATAACCCATCATTGGATGACCGAAGGACCGCAGTTACAGAATTTAGACAAAGCATTTGACCACATCACATGGCTGAACGCCCCCAATCAACGGACCGAGGCAAATACGATCGCCGCCCGCCTGCGTGTTGCTGCCGAACGTGGGGAAACGGCGGCAGTCATCAGCCCAGATCGGAACCTGACACGCCGCATCGCTGCCGCGCTTTCGAAATGGGATATTATACCTGATGACAGTGCTGGAACGCCACTGTCACAAACTCCGCCGGGCCGTTTTTTGTTGCATGTTGTCGATGTGTTGCACGGCACTTTGGAAATGCCGACACTGCTGACCTTGCTGAAGCATCCACTGTGTCACAGCGGGCAGAATCGCGGACCGCATCTGAAACATACCCGCGACTTAGAGTTGCGTTTACGGCGCTATGGTCCTGCATTTCCCGATGCGAACGACCTGATGGCGTGGGCAGACAAGGACGATGATCGCTTGCCATGGGTCCGGTGGGTCATTGATCAAATTACCGTTTTGAAAACCGATACGGATCAAACGCTGGCCCATTGGTCGCAGGCGATTGAAGGTCTGACCAAAGGTCTGTCCGACGGCCCTTCTGGCGCCGACGGAACTGTTTGGGACGAAGAGGCGGGGCGATCTACGCTGAAACTGCTGTCGGAAATCGCTGACGCCTCGGACACCACTGGTCCTTATGCGTTTCGTGATTTCACAGTGCTGCTGCGGCGGATGTTGCAGGACGGACAAGTCACGCAACAGCGTACTCCGCATCCCGATATTATGATCTGGGGTACGTTAGAAGCGCGGGTGCAGTCGGCAGATGTGGTAATTCTGGCTGGTTTGAACGAAGGCATTTGGCCGCAAAGCCCAATGCCCGACCCGTGGATGAACCGCCGGATGCGAGCGAAGGTCGGATTACTGAATCCTGACCGGAACATCGGCTTGTCAGCGCATGATTTTGAGATTGCGTTTGCGAATAAAGAAGTTTGGGTGACGCGGGCGCTCAGGTCTTCGGATGGCGAAACTGTCCCCACGCGGTGGTTGAACCGGATGGCGAACCTGCTGAATGGGCTGTCAGATCATGACACCCATCCATTGATGCAAGCGATGACAGATCGCGGGAATGCCTGGATGGCGAGCGCCGCCGTGTTGGACGAAGCGATTCTGTCGCCAAAATCCACGCGCCCGTCTCCAAAACCACCCATCGAAAGCCGCCCACGCAAACTACCTGTGACCGGAATTACGACCCTAATCCGTGATCCTTATGCGATTTATGCGAAGTATATTCTGGGGCTACGACCGCTCAATTCCCTGCTAGCGCAACCGGATGCCTTGCTGCGCGGGAACGTGATCCACGATATTCTGGAAGCGACGATCAAGCAGGGTCCCTTCGGCGATCAGGCCAAAGGCGTGCAAACCCTGCTGACCATCGCCGCTGATGTGCTGGCCGAGGAAGTCCCATGGCCCGCCGACCGCCGCAAGTGGCTGGCCCTGATGGCGCAAAATGCAGATTGGTTTATGAAGCATGAAATGGATCGTGAGGCGCAACTGTTGTCCTCTCACTTGGAGGTCGAAGGCGAGACATATGTGCCCGATATCGACTTCACCCTGATAGCCAAGGCCGATCGTGTGGATGTGCGTCAGAATGGGGTGTTTGTGTATGACTACAAGACAGGTGCGCCCCCTAGCAAAGGCGCGCAAAAGAGTTTCGACAAGCAGCTGTTGTTGGAGATTGAACTACTGCGAAAGGGTGCGTTCCCAACAATCCTGACACGAGATGTGTTGGGCGGATCGTATATCTCGATGGGATCATCGCCCAAAATTTTGGATGCAATTGACGATGATGACAGCACGTGGGCGGACTTCATCAAGCTGATCAATGCGTACCAGATGCCTGATCAATCTTACACAGCTCGCCGTGCACCGCAGTACATTCAGTATGGGTCTGACTACGACCATCTGGCACGGTTCGGGGAATGGGATGAAACCGAAGATGCCGTGCAGGTGGATGTGCCATGACCCAAATGAACGACGCCACAATCCGGCAGATTGAGGCCGCTGATCCGGTCAAATCCACATGGTTGTCCGCCAACGCAGGGTCCGGCAAAACCCGTGTTCTAACCGACCGCGTGGCGCGGTTACTGCTGCGCGGGGTCCGGCCTGAAAACATTCTGTGCCTGACCTATACCAAAGCAGCTGCGACTGAGATGCAAAATCGTTTGTTCAAACGGCTGGGCCGTTGGACAATGTTGGAAGCTAGCGAATTACGTGCGGAATTGCTGGAACTGGGCATTGCGCCCCATGAAATTCCAGATGATCTGACCACGCCCCGCACGTTATTTGCCACTGCGATTGAAACACCGGGCGGGTTGAAAATTCAGACCATCCATTCCTTCTGTGCGACCCTATTACGGCAATTTCCGCTGGAAGCAGGCATTTCCCCGCAGTTTCAGGAATTGGATGATCGCGATCAAAAGCTGCTGATGCGGTCGGTGTTGGAAGCTATTTGTGACGTTGAAGGCCCATCCCCCTATGATGGCGTGGCGAGTGAAGCAACGGGGGAATTGGATAAGTTCCTGCTGGGACTGCTGGACCGTTCAGATATGTTCACAAAGGCGCGTGGCGGGGACGCGATTTGGACGGGGTTAGGATTGCAGCCCAATGCAGATCAAACGTCGATCATCGCGGATTGTTTTATCCCTACGGATGTCGCTTTTCTGGATCGACTGACTGCGGATTTAGAGGCTGAGAAGTCTGAAAAAGCGAACCCTGCGAAGTTGAAGGCGGTCCCGCGCACCATGGACGCGGCGACATTCGCGGACCTCAAGAAACTGTGGTTGACGGCCAGCCCGAAGGACCGTGATCCGTATACAGCAAAGATTGGTCAGTTTCCGACAAAAGGCCCACGATCCACCCTGCCCTATATGCACGAAGTCGAGGATTTTATGCGGCGGGTCGAGGTGACTCAGCAAAAGCTGTTCCTGTTGAAAACCGCCCAACGCACATTGGCGTTAGAGACTTTTGCGGTGCCTTTCCTGCGAGATTACACTGTTGAGAAGTCAGCGCGGGGGTATCTCGATTTTAACGATTTGATCCAAAAAACCCGCAATTTGATCAGTCAGGAATCTGTCGCCGCTTGGGTCCTCTACAAACTGGACGGTGGCATTGAGCACATTCTGGTCGACGAAGCGCAAGACACCAGCCCGACACAGTGGGAAGTGGTGGACAGCCTGACCCAAGAAATGACTGCAGGCATGGGTGCGGGTGATACTGAACGTACAATCTTTGTGGTCGGGGATAAAAAGCAGTCGATTTATTCTTTCCAAGGCGCTGATCCGTCCGGCTTTGACCGGATGAAAGAACAGTTCCGCGAAAAGTTGGAAACGATTGAGCGGGAATTTCAAGACACCACACTGGATTATTCCTTCCGGTCTTCGCCCGCGATTTTGGAAACCGTGGACCATGTGTTCGCGGGTGAGAATGGGCTGGGTGGAGATGCCCATCACCTTGCCTTCAAGTCCGACATGCCCGGGCGTGTGGATGTGTGGAACTTCGTTGAGCCGACCGAAGGGGTGGAAGAAGTTCACTGGACCGATCCCGTAGACCTGAAGTCCGAAGATCACCACGATAAGGTTTTGGCCGAACATCTGGCGGCCGAGCTGAAAAAGATGCTGGCCACCGGAACACTGCCTTTGAAAACTGATGAGGGCTATGTGCCCCGCCGGATCGAACCGCGTGATATTCTGATCCTTGTACAGGGCCGGAAGGCGGGATTGTTTTCAGACTTGCACCTGTCCTTGAAGGCCGCTGGCCTGCCTGTTTCGGGGGCTGACCGTCTGACCGTTGGCGAAGAATTGGCAGTTAAAGATCTGCGTGCGCTGATCGAATTTCTGATTACGCCAGAGGATTCGTACGCCCTTGCCTGTGTTCTGAAATCGCCGTTATTTGGGTGGGGTGAGGCGGATTTGTTCAAACTTGCAGCGGGCAAGCGGGACAAATTCCTGTGGCGGGAATTGGAAAAGCGGTCGGATGATTTTCCCGAAACGCACCGTATTCTGCGCGACCTGCGTCAGAAGGCGGAATTCTTTCGACCTTATGAATTGCTCGAATATATCTTGACGGATCTGCACGGTCGCCGGAAATTAATCGGACGTTTGGGGCGCGAGGCTGAGGAAGGCATTGATGCTTTCGTCAACTTAGCGCTGAGCTTTGAACAGTCTCAGGTACCCAGTCTGACAGGGTTTCTGGTCTGGCTGGATGTGGATGAACTGCAGGTCAAGCGGCAGCTGGACGGGAGTCACAACGAAATCCGCATTATGACGGTTCATGGGGCCAAGGGGCTGGAAGCACCGATTGTGATCCTGCCGCAGACGGGGCCAAAAACCACGCCAAAGCAAGATGCCGTGACGTTGGACGAAAATAGCCCCTTGTGGCTGCAATCGCGGGCAGAGTTGCCAAACTCCCTACGCCATATTGATGAAGCGAACACGCAAAAGGCCGTCGATGAACGAGACCGGCTTTTGTATGTGGCCCTAACACGGGCGGAATCGTGGTTAATCGTAGCGGGGTCAGGAAAGCTGTCCAAGAATGCCACGGGGTATTGGTTTGAACGGGTGAAAGATACGTTGGTTGGGTTAGGTGCTGCGGATTACCTTAGTCCAACGGGGGCTGGGTATCGGTTTGAGACGGGGGATTGGCCCGTTGGTGATCCGGTACAGACTTCAATCGCCAAACCAACCGTAAACCTGATCGATATCCCGAAAGACGCCGCCCCTGCGCCGGACACAAAGGTCAAGCCGATCAATCCATCGAATTTAATGGGCGCAAAGACCCTGCCCGGCGACATTGATGGATCGCCGGACGCGCTGGAGCATGGGACCGCAGTGCATCTATTGCTAGAGCATCTGCCAGAATTGGATGAGGTCGAATGGAGTGGTGCCGCACAAGGAATGTTGGGCGAAGGATTTGAGGTTGCTTTGAATGAAACCGCTAAGGTGCTACTAAACCCCGACTTCGCGTTCCTGTTCGAACCCACGACCTTGGCCGAAGTACAGGTCGCTGGCGACTTCGGCGGCGAAGTGCCGTTGCTGGGAACAATCGACCGCTTGGTCATCGCAGACGACCACATCCTGATCGTTGATTTCAAAACCAACCGCGTGGTGCCGGATGCGCCGGAACAAACGCCAATCGGGGTCCTTCGCCAGCTCGACGCCTATGAAATCGCGTTAAACCGCATGTATCCCGACACAGAAATACGCTCCGCCATCCTATGGACCCATACAAAAACCCTAATGCACATCCCACACCATATCGTGAGGGATGTTTCGACACTGACCCCAAAACCTTGACGCCAGAACGTCGCATCCTTACCTTCCGATCCTGAACGAAATTCCGATATTTGGAGATACCCCATGGCAACAGTCGCCGTCACAGACGCAACATTCGAAGCCGAAGTCAAAAATTCCGACGTGCCAGTGGTCATAGACTTCTGGGCACCTTGGTGTGGTCCATGCAAACAGATCGGCCCGTCATTGGAAGAGCTGTCCGAAGAAATGGACGGAAAAGTCAAAATCGTGAAAATCGACGTAGACAACAACCCATCCACAGCCGCTCAGCTGGGCGTGCGCGGCATCCCTGCCCTGTTTGTCTTCAAAGACGGCGTGCCTGTTGCAAACAAAGCAGGCGCTGCACCGAAGGCTGCATTGCAGTCCTGGATCGAAGACTCGATCTAAATCAAATATCCCATCCCGACTGGCGAAGATCGCGCAGAATATGCGCTTCACAGTCGGGGTGCCCCCCGTTGATGTTCATCAATTGCCAGTACCAGTAGACATAAGCATCGAACACCCCAGCCTTGATCATTGGGATTGTGCCCAATACATCTGGCCCCAGCGCAATATGATGCGCATCCGTTTTTCCGAACAAAATTGTCGGCTTTTGAAACAGGTATCCCGTGAATGCCGCGCCTGAGTTTTGCGTCACAATCAACGCGCATTGCTTTATTAAATCTGCCGTCCTCCCCCTCTGAACGGTCAGATTCGGATACTTCTTTTGCAAGCGATCCAGCGCAGTATGGTCCACGGTTGAATAAACTTCATTCGGATGTAGCGTCGCGATGATTTGATGGTCCGAATAAGCTTGGCACACAGTGTCGATCATCGAAATAGGTGACGAAG
>JBMZCY010000030.1:0-14936 GCA_049613825.1 Planktomarina sp. | reverse complement strand
CACTTGAACCATATCGCCGTCTTCGCATGGCGTTATTTTTGTCTGTTGAAACCCTGCGCGCGCGTAGGTTGCGATGGCGCGGGTGTTTTGTGGACCGGGGTCGACTGCAACAACAGGCGCTGCTGCCAGCAAATCGTCAGAGCGTTGTCGGAGGAAACCTGCAGCATGGCCTTTGCCCAAGAATTCCGGCGCGCCGAGGAACATGTCAATCGCGCGACTGCCCATGGGCAGATATGCGTATTGAGGTGCTTCGAATGCACGTGTATCGTAGTCTTGGACATAGGCGAACGGCGTATTTTCGAATTCCACAATGCGCATATCGACGGGACAATCCAACCGCGCCCAGTCTTCTTTGACCAATGCCCATTCGGTTGCACCATCGTGCCACCAGCCGTCGATGTGCGGCTGGTCCAGCCATGCGCAGAACATGGGTTTGTCTTCCAGCGTCAAGGGGCGGAAGTGGTAAGTCATGGGGACAGCGAGGATGCGGCGGCATCCAGTTCTTGCAGGGCTGTTGCGATATCTTCGCTTGGGATGTTCAAGGCAGGCAGCAGGCGCACGACGTTGTTGGCGGCGGGAACCGTCAGCAGGTTTTGTGCATAGCTGGCCGCGACAACATCACCGTTCGGGGCTTTGCATTTCAGGCCCATCATCAGGCCGCTGCCTTGGACGCCTTCGAATATGTCTGGGTGGGATGCCACAAGTGTGTCTAATCCTTGGCGGAACTGGCCTGCTTTTTCGCTGACTTGGGATAGGAAATCAGCGTTTGCGATCTCCTCCATCACAGCACAGCCTACTGCACAGCCCAGTGGATTTCCGCCATACGTCGATCCGTGGGTGCCTGCGCCCATGCCGCTGGCTGCGTCTTCCGTGGACAGGACACAACCAATTGGAAACCCGCCGCCGATGCCTTTTGCAACCATCATGATATCGGGCGTGATGCCTGCCCATTCATGGGCGAACAGCTTGCCCGTCCGGCCAACGCCACATTGCACTTCGTCCAAGATCAGCAGAATGCCGTGCGCATGGCACAGGTCGCGCAGACCTTTCAGGCAATGATCGGGGACGGGGCGAATGCCACCTTCGCCTTGGATAGGCTCGATCAGGATTGCGGCGGTGTTGTCGGTGATCGCGGCGTGCAGCGCATCATGGTCGCAGAAGGGTAGGTGCGTGAAGCCGGGCAGTTGGGGGCCGAACCCATGGGTCATTTTTTTGGAACCTGCGGCGGCGATGCCCGCAGCGGACCGCCCGTGGAACGATCCGTCGAACGTAATGATGTTGACTTTTTCAGAGTGACCTTTTTCGAACCAGTATTTGCGGGCCATTTTTACGGCCAATTCGCAGGATTCCGTCCCTGAGTTGGTGAAGAATACGGTGTCAGCAAAGGTTGCATCAACCAACCTGTCCGCCAGTTCCTGCTGTTTCGGAATGCCGTACAGGTTCGACGTGTGCCACAGCGCGTTCGCTTGAGTGGTCAAAGCACCCACCAAAGCGGGGTGCGCGTGGCCCAAGCAGTTCACCGCGATGCCCGCGCCAAGGTCCAGATATCGGTCGCCCTGATCGGTGGTCAGCCAGGACCCTTCGCCTTTTACGAAATTGAGGGGAGCGCGATTGTAGGTGGGCAGGATCGACGGGATCATGTCGGGGCCTTTCGAGAATAGTAAGCGCACAGGGATGCCAATTATAAAGGGCAAGTCAAGCGCGGGGGGATGGGAATTGGGATGTAGAAACAAAAACATGCACCTGTTGCGGGTGCGGGCGTGCTTATCGGCGTCGTCGGGTGGTGTTTGCGTGTTTCATGTGCATGTCGTTACGGAAGCAGTGGTACATTGACAACCCCCAAGACGGGCGCAGGGGAAGGGATCCCCATGCGATCCTCTTTGCTGTTCTAGCGCCTGCGTGTTTTGCGGGGTAGATTTTTTGTGGGAAACTGTTTTGTGGGAAACTGGCGGGGATTGATACCTTGGGCGATCCGTTATCGCCCTTGCAGGTCAGCCATGCGTGGTTTCTGTTTGCAGTTATCCCGCTGTATATGGTGGCGGCGTATCTTCGACCTAAGTTCACCAAAGTGCATTGGAAGCTGCACCTGATCCGCAATTCGCTGGGCTATGTTGGCGGGGTCGGGCTTTATGCGTCCGCGGCTTGGATACCCTTGACGGACGCAACTGCGCTGAGTTTTTTGAACCCGATCTTTACCATGTTGCTGGCGATCCCGCTACTGGGCGAAAAGGTTGGCCCTTGGCGCTGGGTTGCGGCAGTCATGGCGCTTATTGGGGCGTCGGTGCCTTCATGGTGATGGGGCAGGCGTGTTTTATCAATGCCATGTCGCGCGGCGATGCCAGCCTGATTGCGTCTGTGACTTACACGGTTCTGATCTTTGCGACGCTGTATGATTTCACCGTGTTCAACGTGGTTCCCGCGCCCCTGTCTTGGGTTGGGGCGGGGATTATTATCGTAGGTGCGCTGGTGCTAGCGTGGCGGGAAAGCAGGCTTAAGCCTTCAAGCGGTAGCCCGACTTGATCCAGAAAAAGCACATGGTTGAGACGGCGAATGCTGCACAACCTACGACAGATACCGCCAACCAAGGCGAGGCGTCAGAGACACCTAATGCCCCGTGTCGCCCCCCGTCGATGATGTAGAACATCGGGTTCACGCGGGTGATGCTTTCCAGAACATCCGGCAGGGCGGTGATGGAATAAAACGTGCCCGACAAGAATGCCAAAGGGGTGACAACGAAATTGGTGATCGCGGCCATCTGATCAAACTTATTGGCATACATTCCGCCCATCAACCCAAGGGCCGCCATGAAGGTCCCGCCGAGGATGACAAAAACAAAGCACCAAACTGGGTTTGCCAACCAAACCCCCAGAAAAATGCCCATGGACAGATACATCACAACGCCCAACATCAACGCACGACCCACGCCGCCGGCGATGTAACCAATGGTTAATTCCAACGGTGACAGCGGCGGCATCAATGTATCAACAATACTGCCCGTGACTTTGGAAGACAGCAAGGCGGAAGATGTGTTGGCAAATGCGTTCTGGATCACAGTCATCATCACCAACCCGGGTGCCAGGAATTTCAGGAACGGACGCCCCATAACATCAGGCCGATCCGGTCCAACGGCGATAGAAAACACCAGCAAAAACAATCCGGCCGTGATCAAAGGCGCAAACACAGTCTGCTGCCAAATGCCCAGATACCGCATATTTTCCCGCCGGATCAGCGTCCACAGACCCAGCCAATTCACCATGCCAAAGCGCCGTGTGCCAAATTCGACGTGAATATCAGTTGGTTTCGTCATATCGGATGCCTGTCGGTGGTTGTACGCAGTTCTAGGAACGCTTAAAGTAAGGGCCTTGCACAGGGTTACCAGCCCTATCTGCAAATCTATTGATCCAAAAGGGGTTGCTGAATGTCTTGGACAGATGATCGTGTTGAAGTTCTGAAACGCATGTGGGGTGAAGGCCAGTCGGCCAGCGTTATTGCGAAAGAATTGGGTGGGGTCACCCGCAACGCTGTGATCGGCAAAGTACACCGCTTGGGCCTGTCCAACCGCGCAGGCAGTGCAGGGGCTGCAAAGGCCGCCGCTGCCAAAGCAGATGCCAAACCAAAGGCGGAACCGAAGGCAAAGGCGGCACCCGCTGTACCAAAGCCAGCACCGGAACCAAAAACAGAACCCGCTGTCCCACCTGCGGATGATGACGCACCCGTGCGCCGTGTTCTGCCGCCAGCGGTGCGTAAGATTATTCCCGCAGGTCAACCGTTGCCACCGCAACCCTCTGCCAATGAAATCAGCCCCGAAGCCTTGGCAAAGGTCAACGAAGTCGAAAAGACCGCCAAGAAAATCAGCCTGATGGAGCTGACCGAGAAAACTTGCAAATGGCCCATCGGTGATCCGGCCACGGATGAATTCTGGTTCTGCGGTCTGGGCGTGCAAGCAGGCAAACCCTACTGCGAAGCCCACGTGGGCGTTGCCTTCCAGCCGATGAGCAGCCGGCGTGATCGTCGCCGCTAATTGTGCCTATTTCAAAGGGCTGTCCAGGCAGGATGGCCCTTTTTCTATTCTGAACCCTTCACGAACGCGCCCTAATCTTTCTAAGATGGCTTTGGGTGACTAAGGACAGCTTATGTCTCAGAATCCCCCTAACCTTCGCCCCGATCTTGCCCCAAAACCGCGCATTGAAACGCCACGTTCGGGCCAACCAACGATTGGTATGGTGTCGCTTGGCTGCCCCAAAGCGCTTGTCGACAGCGAACGCATCCTGACCCGCCTACGCGCCGAAGGATACGCGATCAGCCCTGATTATCAGGGTGCCGAAGCGGTCATCGTGAACACCTGTGGCTTCCTCGACAGTGCTAAGGCTGAAAGCCTGCAAGCCATTGGTGAAGCGTTGGATCAAAATGGAAAAGTCATTGTCACTGGCTGCCTCGGCGCCGAACCCGAATACATCACGGGCGCACACCCAAAGGTTCTGGCAGTCACCGGACCCCATCAATACGAACAAGTCCTCGACGCGGTGCACAGTGCCGTACCCCCCAGCCCTGACCCATTCATCGACTTACTACCAGCCAGCGGAGTCTCCCTGACCCCGCGCCACTTCAGCTATCTGAAAATCAGCGAAGGCTGTAACCATAAATGCAAGTTCTGCATTATCCCAGACATGCGCGGGCGTCTTGTATCCCGCCCCGCACATGCGATCATGCGGGAAGCCGAAAAATTGGTCGATGCAGGCGTGAAAGAGCTGCTGGTCATCAGCCAGGACACCTCAGCCTATGGCGTGGACATCAAGCATAAAACCGAACGTGATCACCGCGCCCATATCACTGATCTGGCACGTGACCTGGGCAGTCTAGATGCATGGATACGGCTTCATTACGTCTATCCATATCCCCATGTTCGCGAAGTCATCCCGCTGATGGCCGATGGCTTGATCTTGCCGTACCTCGACATTCCATTCCAACATGCTCACCCTGATACGCTGAAACGTATGGCCCGTCCGGCGCATGCGGAAAAAACAATGGACCGCATCAACGAATGGCGCGATATCTGCCCTGATATCACCCTGCGATCCACGTTTATCGTCGGATACCCGGGTGAAACCGAAGAAGAATTTCAAACTCTGCTCGATTGGTTGGACGAAGCGCAACTCGACCGCGTTGGTTGCTTCCAATACGAAAACGTTGAAGGTGCACGCTCCAATGCCCTGCCAGACCACGTTCCAGCTGAAGTCAAACAAGACCGGTGGAACCGCTTTATGGAAAAATCCCAAGCGATTTCTGTTGCAAAACTAGAAGCGAAAGTCGGCCAAACGATTCAGGTCATTGTTGATGAAGTTGATGAAGGCGCAGCTACCTGCCGTACCAAATCAGATGCACCAGAAATTGACGGCAACTTGTTTATTGACGAAGGTCACACATCGCTCAAACCTGGGGACATCGTTACAGTAAAAGTTGATGAAGCATCCGAATATGACCTCTGGGGTCAACTCGTTTCTTAACTTCAGTTTGCTGAAATAACCTCTGGGTCTGGGGCTGGCCCCAGTGGTGCTTTTCGCATCGCGAAAAATACCAATCAAATATAATGCGCAGGCCCGAAGGCCTGCACATTTTGATTTATCAGCCATCCACGCGGATAGTTGTATTTTTCGGATCATATGGGCTGTCTTGGACAACTTCTGCATCCCACAGCTCGTCCAAAATCTTGACCTTCAACTTGGTCCCGACCTCCGCCACATCATTGGACACATACCCCATCCCGATCGACTTTTCGAACGCCACGGAATAGCCGCCAGACGTCAAACGACCAACTTTCACGTCACCATTATACAATGCTTCAACGCCCCATGGATCAGCATCTGCTGGTCCGTCGATTAGCAAAGTAACACACTTAAAACGCATGCCTTTTGCTTCCATCTCGGCCTTCCCGTGGAAGTCTTTCGACAGATCGATGAAACGTGGCAGGTCCGCCTCGGCAGGTGTCGCGTCACGACCCAATTCATTGCCAAATGCGCGATAGGATTTTTCCTGACGCAGCCAGTTTTGTGCCCGTGCGCCGACCAGTTTCATCCCGTGCTTTTCACCTGCTTCATTCAGCAAGTTCCAAAGGTAACGGGTGAATTCCATCGGGAAGTGAAGCTCCCAACCCAATTCACCTGTGTACGCAACACGGATCGCCTGAACAGGACACATGCCTAACTCGATCGAGCGTGCAGACAGCCAAGGGAAGCGCTTGTTCGACAAAGCGGTTTCTGGGTCAGCGTCCTTGATTATTTCTTTCAGAATATCGCGAGACTTCGGGCCAGCAATCGCGAACACACCCCACTTGGTGGTCACGTCTTGCGCATTGATCCGGCCAAATTCGGCCTCTTTATCCGCGATGGCTTTGTACAGATAATCTTCGTCGTAGGCATGCCATGCCCCCGCAGAAACGAGGTAGTAATCATTCTCACCCGTGCGCACGATGGTGTATTCTGTGCGGGTCGTCCCTGCTGCGGTCAGCGCATAGGTCAGGTTGATCCGACCGATCTTTGGCAGTTTGTTACAAGTAAACCAATCCAAAAATGCTGTCGCCCCTGGACCAGACACGCGGTGTTTTGCAAACGCTGTGGCGTCGATCAAACCAGCGGTTTTACGCACCGCTTTCGCCTCGTCCACAGCATACTGCCACCAACCGCCACGGCGGAAGGAACGTGCGTCGTGGTCAAAATTATCGTCAGCGTCCAAAGGGCCGTAATAGTTCGGACGTTCCCAGCCATTTACAAACCCGAACTGTGCCCCTGCAGCTTTCTGCATATCATACGCGGCAGTTGTTCTAAGCGGGCGACACGCAGGACGTTCTTCGTCAGGGTGGTGCAGCGTATACACGTGATCGTAACATTCTTCGTTTTTACGTGCTGCAAATTCCGTCGTCATCCAGTCCTGACCGTAACGTTTCGGGTCAAGCGACGCCATATCAATCTCGGCCTCACCATCGACCATCATCTGCGCCAGATAGTAGCCCGTACCGCCAGCTGCGGTGATCCCAAAGCTGAACCCTTCCGCCAGCCACATGTTGCGTAGACCGGGGGCCGGACCCACCAAAGGGTTCCCGTCAGGGGTATAGCAGATCGGGCCGTTGAAATCGTCTTTCAGACCGGACTCTTCACACGATGGCACACGGTGGATCATCGCCATGTATTGTTCTTCGATCCGTTCCAGATCCAGCGGAAACAGGTCGGCGCGGAAGCTGTCAGGCACACCATATTCAAAGCATGCAGGGGCGTTCTTTTCGTACACACCCAAGATCCAGCCACCGCGTTCTTCACGGACGTAAGACTGCGCATCGGCGTCACGGACAACAGGGTGCTCCACATTGCCTTCTTCGCGGAACTTCACCAACGCAGGGTCCTGGTCCATGACGATGAACTGATGCTCGACCGGAATTGCAGGCACCTTGATGCCCAGCTTCTTTGCCGTGGTCTGAACGTGGTTGCCGGAAGCAGTCACAACATGTTCTGCGGTAATTACGATTTGTTCGTCAGACGGAACAAGGTTGCCACCTTTTTCGACCATCTTTGTGCAGGTTACATCCCAAGCGGTGCCGTTCCATTCATACGCATCGGCCTGCCATTTGCGTTCAATCACGGCACCATGCTGACGCGCACCTTTGGCCATCGCCTGCGTTACATCCGCAGGGTTAATGTAGCCGTCCGTCCGGTGGTACAACGCACCTTTCAGGTCTTCGGTGTTAATCAACGGCCACGTTTCTTTGATCTGATCCGGCGTCATCCATTCGTATGGAACGCCACATGTTTCAGCCGTGGTTGCATAGACTTTGTATTCATCCATACGCTCGTCCGTTTGCGCCATGCGCAGGTTACCGACGACTGCGAAACCGGCGTTCAAACCAGTTTCTTCCTCAAGCGATTTATAGAAGTCGACCGAGTACTGGTGGATGTGCGTGGTCGCAAACGACATGTTGAACAGCGGCAGCAAACCCGCCGCGTGCCATGTGGACCCGGATGTCAACTCGTCCCGTTCCAGTAACATCACATCATTCCAACCTGCTTTGGCAAGGTGGTACGCGATAGAGGTACCTACGGCACCGCCGCCGACGACAAGGGCTTTGACTGTGGTTTTCATGAAGGCGACTCCTAACGCTGTTGCGACAGTTTTGCCTTATCCTGCAAACCTGCGCAAAATCCACCCGACCTGCGGGATACAGTTTGCGACACTTGTAACATCCGTCACGTGTTTGGGACGGGCGTGTCACAGACCTTATCAACGATACAAGGCAGCGCTAAGTTCGAAGCAACAACACAAAAGGACAATCCCATGGGACGTTTTTTGAAGATCGCCATTCCAACATTCACTCTTGGTGCCGTGTTTGGTGCGGCGATGTGGTATCTGTTTTCTCCGCTGTTCATTGACCAAGTCGTTGACGAACAACTGGTCATAGCCCCTGCCGCAGTCGAGCTGAGTGTGGGGCAGTTCGAAGGTGCAGATCGCGTGCACCAAGGTGCGGGCACTGCCACATTGATCCAGAATGCAGACGGGTCTTACGAAGTTCAACTGTCCGACTTTGAGGTGACCAACGGGCCGGATTTGAAAGTTTACGTCTCGGGCCACGCAGGCCCGACATCTGCTGGTGATGTAACCAACAATGACTGGGTGTCACTGGGTGCATTGAAAGGCAACATCGGCGATCAGGCCTATAAGGTCCCTGCTGATGTTGACCGTGCCACGCTGCAATCGGTGGTCATTTGGTGCGAACAATTCGGCGTGCTGTTTGCCACTGCCGCTCTGTCTTAACTTAACCTGCTTGTTGCTCTGGGGCAGATACGGCATATCTGCCCCATGTTGACGTTTAGTAATAAGACCGCCACCCGTGATCATGTTCTGACCCTAAAGGGGCAGGGGAAACGCGTGGGCTGTGTGCTGACCATGGGGTTCCTACACGATGGTCATTTGGGCCTGATCCGCGAATGTTTCCGTCACTGTGACGAGGTTCTGGTTTCGATCTTCGTGAACCCAACCCAGTTTGGCGAAGATGCTGATCTTGATGCCTATCCCACCGATATTGATCGCGATCTGGCGTTGTTAAAGGCCGAGGGCGTGAACGCAGTGTTCCTGCCGACTCCGGACATGATGTACCCCGATGCCCCCGATACTGTGGTCGATGTGAAATCGCTGTCTGGCATCCTGCAGGGTGAAGTGCGCCCGGGTCATTTCCAAGGGGTGTCCACGGTTGTGATCAAGCTGTTCAATATCCTGCAACCGGATGTGACCGTGTTCGGGCAAAAGGATTACCAACAACTGGCCATGATCCGCAAAATGGTGCGCGATTTGGATGTACCGGTGCAAGTGTTGGGTCTACCTATCGTGCGCGAAGCTGATGGCTTGGCGATGTCGTCGCGGAACGTGCGCCTGTCTGAGGATGATCGACAGGCGGCGTTGGTGCTGTCACGGGCGCTTGATCTGGCCGAGGCTGATACGCCTGCGACGATCACAGAACTGCATGTTTTGATTCATGACACCATTGACACCGAACCCCGCGCCGCCATCCGCGCCATTGATATCCGCGACGCTACGACCCTTGGCGAAGTTGATGGTCAAATCACCGCACCTATCGTTATCCTGATATCAGTCGAGTTTGGACCTGTTCTTCTTATCGACAACCGCGTCATAGACCCTGCAAAGGAAATACCATGAGTGCTCAAAAACCTATCCGTCGTATCACCTGCCCGCAGATCACAGCGCGCAAGGGGGGCGATCCGATTGTCTCGCTTACGTCATATCACGCGCACACGGCCGCGATTGTAGACCAGCATGCGGATTTCATTCTGGTGGGTGATAGTCTGGGCATGGTGATGCACGGGATGGAAAATACGGTTTCTGTTCCGCTGGACCTGATGATTATGCACGGCAAGGCCGTGGTGCGGGGCACCCAGCGTGCGTTGATCGTTGTGGACATGCCGTTCGGCACCTATGAAGAATCCCCGCAGATGGCGTTTCGCAATGCGGTGAAGATCATGAAGGAAACAGGCTGTGGTGCCGTCAAGCTGGAAGGCGGTTCACGGATAGAGGACACCATCAAGTTCCTCGTTGAACGCGGCATTCCGGTCATGGCGCACATCGGCCTGACCCCGCAATCCAGTCACGTCATGGGCGGGTTTAAAACCCAAGGGCGTGATGAAGACACATGGTTCGAACATCTGGAAGACGCCGCCGCAGTGACGCGCGCAGGGGCCTTTGCGATGGTAGTAGAAGGGGTCGTGGAACCGCTGGCCGACAAGATTACAGAACAAACGGCGATCCCCACGATTGGCATCGGGGCCAGTGCGAACTGTGACGGGCAAATTCTGGTGTTAGAAGATATGCTGGGCCTTAACCCGAAGCCGCCGAAATTCGTGAAAGTCTACGGTGATTTGAACGCACAAATCGAACGCTCGGTCGAGGCCTACGCCAAAGAAGTGAAAGACCGCTCCTTCCCCAGCGAAGACCAAGTTTACAACTAAGCTAGACCGCGTTCGGCAAATCCTGTCCATCGACGTGCGCGATCAGATTGCGCACGGCCATTAGCCCCATATCTTCACGGACTTCTAAGGCTGCCGTGCCAAGATGTGGCAGCAGAGTGACATTTTCCATGGCTTTCAGGGCATCGGGAACCGTTGGTTCATGTTCATAAACATCCAAACCTGCGCCTGCGATACGGCCTTCTTGTAGGGCTGCAATCAACGCGGCCTCATTCATCACATCACCCCGTGCAATGTTCACAAGAAACGCATGGGGTTGCATGGCTGCGATGGCGTCTGCGTTGATCATATGCGCAGTCGCCGGACCACCGGGTATGGCAAGCACTATCACATCAGCCGCAGCCATGACTTCGTTCAATGACCCCAGCTGCGTACAGCCTTCGATCTGTTTCTGGGACCGATTGTGGAACACAACTTTCATCCCAAAGCCCAACCGACAGCGGTCTGCAATCGCTTGGCCAATCCGGCCCATGCCGATGATACCGACAGTCTTACCCGTCATGTGCAGACCCAACATTTGCGTCGGATGCCATCCATCCCACGCATTCGCCCGCACCAGGCGTTCGCCTTCACCTGCACGGCGCAGGGTCATCAGCATCAAGGTCAGCGCTGTATCGGCCGTCGCATCAGTAACGGCACCAGGGGTGTTTGTGACAGCAATGCCAACCTTTGCCGCCGCATCCACGTCGATATGATTGTACCCAACCCCGAAATTCGCCAGTAGTTTGCAGCGCGGGTTTGCGGGAAAAGCTTCAACCCCAAACTGGTCACCCAATGTTGGAAGAATTGCATCATAATCCAACAATGCTTGGCGTGCTTCGTTGACCTTCAGTGGGGTCGTATTGTCCCGTACTGTTAGGTCGTTGAAATGTGATTTAGCAGCGTCAATTACACGATCAGGCAATTTGCGGGTCATCAGGATTTTCATTGGTCAATGCATCCTTGCGCCAAGGGGAGTGGGTTGGTCAGGAGACAGCAGGACGATGCCACCATCTGCGTCCGACACCCCCAAGACCAATACTTCGGACTTCACTTTACCGATCTGGCGTGGTGGGAAATTCACCACGGCCATCACCTGTTTCCCGATCAATCCTTCGGGCGTGTAATGCGCGGTGATCTGGGCGGATGATTTCTTCACACCCAATTCACCACCGAAATCGACCCATAGTTTTATCGCGGGTACGCGGGCTTCGGGAAAGGGCTGTGCATCGACGATTTTCCCGACCCGGATGTCGATCTTTAGAAAATCATCAAAAGTCGCTTCAGCCACCAGATAATTCCTTTGAACGGCCTGCTGCTGCTGCAACAGTTCTGTTAATCAGGTCAGGCAAATCAGGCATCAGAACATCCAAACCAGCTTGGGTCGTGCCGTTTGGGCTGGTGACATTCACGCGCAACTGGGACGGATCTTCTTCGGCCTGAACAGCCAGTTCACCAGCCCCCAAAACCGTCGCCTTGGCCAGTTTCATAGCCATATCATCTGGCAAACCTTGCGCCTGACCTGCGGCTGCAAGCGTTTCAATCAGGTGAAACACATACGCCGGTCCGGACCCAGACACACCCGTCACAGCATCCATCTGGCCTTCGTTATCCAATCGTACAACCTCGCCCACGGTGGACATCAGTTGTTCTGCCGTATCCATATCACGATCTGTGATGCGGCCATTTCCGATCAATGCAGTGATTCCTTTGCCAACGGCGGCAGGGGTGTTGGGCATGGCGCGGACGATGGGGGTGGAAGATCCCAAAACTTCTTCATATGTTTTGATCGACGTGCCTGCGGCCACTGTCAGGAATAGGGTCGTTTTACCTGCCATTGTTTGCAAACGTGGCAGTGCTTCACCCATCACCTGCGGTTTCACAGCGATCAAAACAACTGCCGGATTGTCAGGCATCAATTCGTTCAGATGCAGACCCTGCGCCTTGACCCAGTCAGATGGACGTGGATCGATGACCCAGACGTTGTCGGGCGACAGACCATCAGACAGCCAGCCCTGCAAAAGGGCCGATCCCATCTTGCCACATCCTAATAAAAGAAGTCCGCGTTCGGACACAGCATTGGGTAACATGACACACCTTTAGCGATTGACGGACCCTATCTTTAGGCCCGCCCGTACGCCTCTGCAATGGCAACTTGCATGGCATCGGCAACAGAACGTTCACCCCATGTCACAAGTTGGAGTGCGGGATAATATTTCTCACTCGCGGCAACGGCACAGCTGATCATCGTGTCGATCTGATCCGGGCTAGCCATCTGACCACCCGACAGGATCAAACCATAACGATAGATCATCAGGTTCTGTTCTTCCCAATAGGTGAACGCACCGGCCCAGCAGTTATCATTCACGGCATTCAACGCTTGACACAGATGTGGGATGCGGTGCTCGGGCGGTTCCATGTCGAATGTACAGATCATGCGCAACGTTTCGTCGCTTTCCGACCAAGCAAGCGTGATGGTATAATTTCGCCACAACCCTGCAACGGACATTGCGATTTGATCTTCGTGAATGCGATCGAATTCCCAAGATTGGTTCGATGCGATGTGTTCGACGATGTCGATTGGATGGGATTCTTCGAAATCCAGATATTCTGCTACTGCCGCCATGACGTGACCCTTTTTATATGGGACTTGTGTGGCTATCGGATTTTAATCCCTAGCCTTATTGTTAACCACCAGAATATGACGAAACGGCCACATTCCATACTAATTATGGTGCAGGCATGGCGACTCTGTGTCCAGCAAAATGTCTGGGGATATCTCAATAAGTTGTGGAGAAGTGGCAGTTTTCTACCAGAATTGCCCATGGCCCCCAGAATTAGGGACCATGGGCAAGGTTTTGTTAAGTTTCAGTCCAGCCGCATATGCGCAATGATTTGCCCGTGATCGCTAGCCAATTTGTTGTGCGGCGCTTCGGGATGAGACCCGTCCGTCAGGTGGTCATTCAGTACGCTAAAGTATTCCATGTGACCGATGGTGTCTGACGTATCCGGCAGGAAGTGCCGCGACATCAGAATTTGGTCAATGCTTTCAAACACACCGCCAAACGCCGACGTATAAACCATATCGCGCATGGATTTCTGCACGAACAGCTTTTCAGCCGACTGCAAATGCATTGCGTTTATGTTTTCGGTGATTTGGATGTTTTCTTCGTCCGAATAGCGGTCGCCACGATGTTCCGCATCATGGCGCAGCATCCACGCATAGTTTTTGAACGGCGTCTCACCTGAGATGATTTCCGAACTCACCGTGTGTTGCCCATCGTTGAAGTCGCCCAGAACCATCACTGGATTGCCGGCCGTCAGTTCTTTTGTGACTTCCCGCCGTAACACCCAAGCTTCGGCCATACGGCGTAGACCTGCCCGCAGTGACCCAAGGGCACGACCCACTGGATCGTATTGTGTGAGATCAGATTCATTGCCCGCAAAATCGCCCAGTTTAGATTTTAGATGGCAGTTGAAGACGGTGATGATTTTACCATCGACAGGCACACGCACCTTCAAAATTGGACGGGACATGCGGGTCAAGGTGAAGGATCCACCATCGCCAAATTCAATCACTTCACCCGCGCCAAAATCTTGGATCACTTCTGGCTGACCCACAAACCCGAACCGCGATAGGATCGCCAGGCCGGGTCTGCGTTCGCCGGGTCCACCGTCGTTCAGGTTTGGTGCAAAGGCAATTGCGGCATCTGTATACGGCGTAAAGGCCAGCTTCCGAAAGATCGCGCGGCGGCGGTAGCGTTTGGTTCGGTCGGGGATGACTGCGCCGTTTAATTCAATCCCGCGTACATCGGTTTCCGCTATAACGGCTTTCAACGACGCTTCATCAAAAATCTCTTGAAATCCGACTATGTCCGCGTTCATGGTCAGCAATTGATCTGCCAACCAATCTTCCTTCCATGCGTATTCTTCGGGGGTATAGCTTTGGAATTTGTAATATTCCTGATCCGCCCCGATTAGGTTTTTGACGTTGAAACTAGCAATGGAAAATTCGGTCATACGGGATACTCCGTCAAGGCTTTGGTGAACATTTTGGCTTCGACATTCCCGCCAGATGCAACGCAAATGACATCACCGCCTTCGATTTGATCGCCGTGAAATAATGCTGCGGCAAGGGCAATTGCCCCGCCGGGCTCCAATGCCAGCTTTAGACGGGTGAAGGCCAGTGACATTGCGCGCAAACAATCTTCATCTGGTAAAACCAGACCCTGTCCGCACAAACGGTGTAGATGTGGGAACGTCATTGTGCCCGGGGCAGGGGTAATAATCGCGTCACAAATACTGCCCGAAGGTGCAGGGTTGGATAGGATTTTACCCGCCTTTAATGACCTTGATACGTCGTCGAAGTTCTTTGGTTCAACGGGACGTATTTTCAATGTGGGTGCGTCGGCTTCGCAGGCCAAGGCCGTGCCAGAT